>NZ_AKJO01000152.1:0-66915 GCF_000282295.1 Pseudomonas sp. GM33 | reverse complement strand
TGCGATCTTTTGATCTTGAAAAGCAAAATCAAAAGATCGCAGCCTGCGGCAGCTCCTACAACCTCAAAGGGCTTTTTCGAAGATCTTCGAATTACGCTGATAGTTGTACAGCGACGCCCGCGCCGACGGCAGCCGGTCGACGCTGCTGGGTTCGAAACCACGCTCGCGGAACCAGTGCGCGGTGCGGGTGGTGAGGACGAACAAGGTTTTCAATCCCTGAGCCCGGGCGCGGGTTTCAATACGCTCCAGCAGCTCATCGCCGCGACCGCCATGGCGGTACTCCGGGTTCACCGCCAGACACGCGAGTTCACCCGCGTCCGAATCGGCGATCTGATACAGCGCCGCACAGGCGATGATCATGCCTTCGCGCTCAACCACACTGAACTGTTCGATTTCGCGCTCCAGCACCTCGCGGGAACGGCGCACCAGGATGCCCTGCTCTTCCAGCGGACTGATCAAATCCAGCAAACCACCGACGTCTTCAATAGCCGCTTCGCGTACCACTTCAAACTGTTCCTGGGCCACAAGGGTGCCGCCACCGTCGCGAGTGAACAGCTCGGTCAGCAACGCACCGTCTTCGGCGTAACTGACGATATGGCTGCGGGCCACGCCGCCACGGCAAGCTTCGGCCGCGGCATCGAGCAACTCTGCCTGATAGTTACTGCCCAGGCGTTGCAGATGCGCCGGCACTTGCTGCGGACGCAGCTCGCGCACCAGGCGCCCGTGTTCGTCGATCAGGCCCAGGTCGGCACCGAACAGCAGCAGTTTGTCCGCGCCCAGGTCGATGGCCGCGCGAGTCGCGACGTCCTCGCAGGCCAGGTTGAAAATTTCACCGGTCGGTGAATAGCCCAGCGGCGACAACAGCACGATGGAGCGCTCGTCCAGCAGACGGTTGATGCCCTTGCGGTCGACCCGGCGCACTTCGCCGGTGTGGTGATAGTCGACGCCTTCAAGCACGCCGATCGGCCGTGCCGTCACCAGGTTGCCGCTGGCCACCCGCAGGCGCGAGCCCTGCATGGGCGACGAAGCCATGTCCATCGACAGGCGAGCCTCAATGGCAATGCGCAACTGGCCGACCGCGTCGATCACGCACTCCAGGGTCGCGGCATCAGTGATACGCATGCCGTGATGGTAATGCGGGGTCAGGCCACGGGCCGCGAGGCGCGCTTCGATTTGCGGCCGGGAACCGTGAACCAGCACCAGGCGCACGCCCAGGCTGTGCAACAGCACCAGGTCGTGGACGATATTGCCGAAGTTCGGGTGTTCAACGCCGTCGCCGGGCAACATGACGACAAAGGTGCAATCGCGGTGGGCGTTGATGTAAGGCGAAGCGTGACGAAGCCAATTGACGTATTCGGGCATGAACCTGGGCCTGTAATAAATAGCAGCCGAAAAAAGGGCGAAACTGAAAACGCACAGCGGGCTGATGGTTATCGTCGGAACAGGCTTGGCGACACGCGCGCTCTCCTCATGAATACGGGTTGGGACATCGGCAATTTATACGGCTTGTCAGGCAAATCACAGCCCCTGTAGGAGCGAGCTTGCTCGCGATGGACTTCAACGATTACGCGACCTGTCTGAATGGACGCGTGGCCCTTGCGTTCATCGCGAGCAAGCTCGCTCCTACAGGGCCGCAGTTTTGGCCGGTGTCAGGCAATAGTGTTCGATCAGTTGCCTTAGTAGATGCACCGTAGGCTGCAAACGTGACATTTCGAGGTATTCCCCCGGCTGGTGAGCACAGGCGATATCACCCGGGCCAAGCACCAACGTTTCACAGCCAAGGCGCTGAAGATAAGGTGCTTCGGTGCCGAATGCCACTGCTTCGGCGCTGTGACCGGTGAGCTTTTCGGCAAGGCGCACCAGCTCGGCGTCCTCGGCCTGCTCGAATGACGGCACGTCGGGGAACAACGGCGCGTAATCGATCTTGACCTGATGCCGCTCGGCAACCGGCTTGAGCTTCTGCAGGATCTCGGCACGCAGGACCTTGGGGTCCATGCCGGGCAGCGGTCGCAAATCGAATTCCAGCGAACACTGGCCGCAGATGCGGTTGGGATTGTCGCCGCCATGGATGCAGCCGAAGTTCATCGTTGGGGTCGGCACGCCAAACTGTGGATTGCGGAATTCACGCTGCCATAACAAGCGCAGGCCACGCAGTTCGCCGATGGCATCGTGCATGGCCTCCAGGGCGCTGTGACCCAGGCGCGGGTCTGAAGAGTGACCGCTCTGCCCGAGGATGTCGATGCGCTCCATCATGATGCCTTTGTGCATGCGGATCGGCTTGAGCCCGGTCGGCTCGCCGATCACCGCCGCCCGCCCCAGCGGCCGCCCCGCTTCGGCCAGCGCGCGGGCACCGGACATCGAGCTTTCTTCATCACAGGTGGCGAGAATCAGCAACGGCTGTTTGAACGGCTGATCGAGCAGCGGGATGACCGCCTCGATCGCCAGGGCGAAAAAGCCCTTCATGTCGCAACTGCCCAGGCCGACCCAACGACCGTCGACTTCCGTCAGTTTCAGCGGGTCGGTTTGCCACAGCGCACCGTCGAACGGCACGGTGTCGCTGTGCCCGGCCAGCACCAGGCCACCGGGGCCGGAACCGAAACTGGCCAGCAGGTTGAACTTGCCGGGGTTGACCTGCTGGATCTCGCAGGTAAAACCCAGCTCACCGAGCCACGTCGCCAGCAGATCGATGACCGGGCGGTTGCTTTGATCGAGTCTGGGTTGGGTACAACTGACGGACGGCGCGGCGATCAGCGCAGCGAACTGTTCTTTCATCGACGGCAATGGCATCGCTGACTCCCGGCACCCGAATTGAGGTTCATCATAGAACCAACCGATGACAGGAATAAACCGTCTCGGCGCGTACTAACCTTGAGTCCTGTACACTGCACGACCTTGGCAGCCTCACATTCCCCCGGCTGCGCTCCCGATCCTGGATTTTCCGGCCATGCAGAAAGAAACCGAAATCAAACTCCGCGTCAGCCGCGAAACCCTCGCCGCCCTGCGCGAGCACCCTTTGCTTAAAAAACGCAACAAAAGTGGCTGGGAACGCCGTGAGTTGATGAATCAATACTTCGACACCCCGGAGCGCGATCTGGCCCAGGCCAAAGTCGCCCTGCGCCTGCGCAAGGATGGCGAAGAAGTGATCCAGACCCTCAAGACCCGTGGCCAGAGCATCGCCGGCCTGTCGGTGCGTAACGAATACGACTGGAACCTGCCCAAAGCCAAGCTCGACCTGAAGAAACTCGACGGCGAATGCTGGCCCGAGGAACTGGCCGAACTGGACAAAAAAACCCTGAAGCCGATTTTCACCACCGACTTCGTCCGCGAGCGCGCGGAAATCGCCTGGGGCCGCGGCAAGACCAAAGTGGTCATCGAGGCCGCCCTGGACCTCGGCCATGTCGTGGTCGGCAAGCAGAAAGAAGAAATCTGCGAGCTCGAGCTGGAACTGCGCGAAGGCGAGCCGGCCGCATTGCTGGAACTGGCTGCCGAGCTGGCCGAGAAACTGGCGCTGATGCCCTGCGATATCAGCAAGGCCGAGCGCGGTTATCGCCTGTACGACGCCCACAGCTATTCATTGAGCCTGCCGGCGCCGCAGATCACCGCCGAAACGCCGCTGGACGACGCGTTCGCCGCACTGAGTTGGCACTTGCTCGGCAGCAGCCAGCGCCTGGCCGAGCAGTATCGCTTCAACGGTCACTGGCGCCTGTTGCAGGACTGGGTCGAGTGCCTGGCCGAAATGCGCGCGCTGATCAGCAGCCTGGGTCAAGCCGCACCACGTCAGTCCACTCACGATCTGCGCATCGCCCTTGATGCCTTGCTGGAAGACTGGCGCCCGCTGGTCCAGGCCGGCCTGGACGATGAAGACGTGCGCAAAGCCGCGCCCGAGCAGTTCCTTGAAGAACTCGAAGACCCGCGCTGGGGCCTGTTCTCACTGACCACCTCACGCTGGCTGCTGGCCCGCACCTGGGCTGCCGACCGCAACACCCGTGGCAATCGCCAGGGCGCTGCGCAACTGGGCAGCTGGTTGCCACGCCTGCTGGGCGAAGAAGCCAATTCGCTGCAATTGCAACGCTACCAGCAACAACCGGAAGACCTGGCCGAGCAACTGCCGCGCATCGAACGCATCCAGGTCTGGCTGCACCATGCGCGTAACGTGCTGGAGATCCCGGAAATGGATCGCCTGTACGGCGAGCTGAACAAACTGGCGCAACTGGCCAACGAATCGATCACCGACGAAGTCCTGGATGCGCGCAAGCAACAGGCGATTGCGGTGTATCAGAACCGTGCCTGGAAAATGTTGCTGCGCCTGTAATACCGCCTTCGCGAGCAAGCCCGCTCCCACAAGGGTTGTGGTGTACGCATTTCCCCTGTGGGAGCGAGCTTGCTCGCGATGAGGCCAGCAGACTCACCACAAAATTCAGACCGGCAAACTGGTAGTCGACTTGATCTCCGACAACGCCACGATCGAGTTGACCTCCTGAATCCCCGGCACCATCGACAGCTTCTCGAAGAAGAAGCGCTCGTACGCCTCGATGTCCGCCGTGACAATCCGCAGCAGAAAATCCACCGCCCCCATCAGCACGTAACACTCCAGCACCTCCGGAAAGCCGCGAATCGCCTCGGTGAACTCGGTGAAGTTCGAACGCCCGTGGGCATTAAGTTTCACCTCCGCGAAGATCTGCGTGTTGAGGCCGATTTTCTTGCGGTCGAGCAAGGTCACCTGGCCGCGAATGATGCCCTCCTCTTTCATCCGCTGGATCCGCCGCCAGCAAGGCGATTGCGAGAGCCCCACCTGCTCGGCGATCTGCGCGCTGGAGAGCGAAGCGTCCTCTTGCAGCAAGGCGAGGATCTTGCGGTCGTAGCTGTCCAGTTCGCTGTGCATAAAAAAACCTTTAATCTCTCAATATGTGAATTGATTAAGTCTGCATTCCTGCCATCTGGCCAATCATAGAGAAGAAATACCCGGCTCATGATGTAAATATTTCTCCAGAATTTCTGGAGCCTGACCATGCCGTATCTCGAAGCCGTGAACACCCCACCTGCCCGCGCCGATGTCTGGAGCGTAAGCAATGCCCATTGCCGTGTTCACTATCAAATGCTCGCCGAGGCCGAACCAGACCTGCTGTGTCGCGCCCTCAATCTGTTCGCCTTGCAATTGCTCACGCCGAAACAGGTCAACGTGCAGCGCCAGGACGACTGGCTGACCATCGGGATCGTCATCGACGGTTTGAGCTGGCACCGGGCGCAAGTGATAGCGGAAAAACTTCGTAACCTGATCTGCGTCTGCTCGGTAGAGCTGCAGAAAGCTGACTCAGCCTGGGCCGAAACGGTACAGGCGGCGGGCTGAAAAACGCCGAAACGGCTTCGTCGGGTAGTGGCCCAGCGGTCAGCCGGGCCACGGCTATCCTTTGCGCACTGTCGTTCAAAAGGAGCCCGCATGTCCGTACAACTCGCCTTTCAGGACCGCTGGCTGGATCTCAATGATGTGCTGCGCGAACTGGTCGCGCAGGGCTTTATCAGCCAGGATTCGGCCGAACACGCGCTCAATGCCCGCCGCCGCAACGCTACCCATGGCCAAATGCATCCGCTGGAGTTCATTGCCAGCCAACAGTTGGGCGACCTCAGCCGCCCCGGCAAACTGCTGGACCTGGAAAGCCTGACCCTGTGGCTGTCCCGGCAGGCCGGACAGCCTTATCTGCGCATCGATCCGTTGAAAATCAACGTCGCGGCCGTGACCCCGCTGATGTCCTATGCCTTCGCCCAGCGTCACAAGATCCTCGCGGTAGCGATCGACCGTGAAGCGGTGACCGTGGCCAGCGCCCAGCCTTATGTCAGCGGCTGGGAGGCGGACCTGACCCACGTGCTCAAATTGCCGATCAAGCGCGTGGTGGCCAACCCTGTGGACATCCAGCGCTTCAGCGTCGAATTTTTCCGCTTGGCCAAATCGGTGAGCGGGGCCAACAGCACCGACCCGCACGTCAGCACCCTCGGCAATTTCGAACAGTTGCTCAACCTCGGCGCCAGCGACCAGGAGCCGGACGCCAACGACGCACACATCGTCAACATCGTCGACTGGCTGTTCCAGTACGCGTTCCAGCAACGCGCCAGCGACATCCACATCGAGCCCCGTCGCGAGCAAGGCACAGTGCGCTTTCGCATCGACGGCGTGCTGCACAACGTCTACCAATTCCCGCCCCAGGTCACCATGGCTATCGTCAGTCGCCTGAAAACCCTGGGGCGCATGAACGTCGCGGAGAAACGCAAACCCCAGGACGGCCGGGTGAAAACCAAGACCCCGGACGGCGGCGAAGTTGAATTGCGTTTGTCGACACTGCCCACCGCCTTCGGCGAAAAAATGGTCATGCGGATCTTCGACCCGGACGTCCTGCTCAAGGATTTCGACCAGCTCGGTTTCTCCACCGACGACCTGCGCCGCTGGCAGGACATGACCCGCCAGCCCCACGGCATCATCCTCGTCACCGGGCCGACGGGGTCGGGCAAGACCACCACCCTCTACACCACCCTGAAAAAACTGGCGACGCCGGAGGTCAACCTCTGCACCATCGAAGACCCGATTGAAATGGTCGAGCCGGCCTTCAACCAGATGCAGGTCCAGCACAACATCGACCTGACCTTCGCCGCCGGCGTGCGTGCGCTGATGCGACAAGACCCGGACATCATCATGATCGGCGAGATCCGCGACCTCGAAACCGCGGAGATGGCGATCCAGGCGGCGCTCACCGGGCACCTGGTGCTGTCGACCCTGCACACCAACGATGCGCCCGGCGCCATCAGCCGCCTGCTGGAACTCGGCGTGCCGCATTACCTGATCAAGGCCACGGTGCTTGGCGTCATGGCCCAGCGACTGGTGCGAACCCTGTGTCCGCACTGCAAGGCACCGCTGACGCTGGGCGAAGATGACTGGCAAACCCTGACCCGCCCCTGGCAGGCCCCGCTGCCAGGCAATGCCCAGCGTGCCGTCGGTTGCGTGGAATGTCGCGACACCGGTTATCGCGGCCGTGCCGGGGTCTACGAAATCATGCAACTCAGTGATGGCATCAAGGCGTTGATCAGTCCCGATACCGATCTGCTGGCCGTGCGACGCCAGGCATTCAAGGAAGGCATGCGCAGCCTGCGGCTGTCGGGGGCGCAAAAGGTCGCCGCCGGACTGACGACCATCGAGGAGGTTCTGCGCGTGACGCCCCAGAGCGAGCAGAACTGAGCCCTGCTGTTCTTATCCGCCATCGGCACCGCTACACTTCAACGATTGCTACTCCACAGATCCACACATCAACAAGGAATCGTTATGCAGATCGGTAGTGTGCTTTTGCTTTTTGTCGGCCTGGTGGTCGCCATTCTGTTCATGGGCTTCAAGGTCGTGCCCCAGGGTTTTGAATGGACCGTCGAGCGTTTCGGGCGCTACACCAACACGCTCAAGCCGGGACTGAACGTCATCGTTCCGGTCATGGACCGCATCGGGCGCAAGATGAATGTGATGGAAAGCGTGCTGGATATTCCACCACAGGAAGTCATCACCGCTGACAACGCCACGGTGCAAATCGACGCCGTGTGCTTCTTCCAGGTGGTCAACACGGCCCAGGCTGCCTACGAGGTGAACAACCTCGAGCACGCCATTCGTAACCTGTTGCAAACCAACATCCGCACGGTGCTCGGCTCGATGGAACTTGACGCCATGCTCAGCCAGCGCGACGGCATCAACGAAAAACTGCTGCGCACCGTCGATGAAGCGACCGCGCCGTGGGGCATCAAGATCACCCGGATCGAGATCAAGGACATCAGCCCACCCGCCGACCTGATGGCGGCGATGAGTGGGCAGATGAAGGCCGAACGGATCAAGCGTGCACAGATCCTCGAAGCCGAAGGCCTGCGTGCCGCAGCGATCCTGACCGCCGAAGGCAAGAAGCAGGCGCAGATCCTCGAAGCCGAAGGCAGCCGGCAGGCCGCCTTCCTGGAGTCCGAAGCCCGCGAGCGGCAAGCCGCGGCAGAAGCCCAGGCCACCAAGGTGGTGTCCGAAGCGATCGCCAGCGGTAACGTGCAAGCGGTCAACTACTTCGTGGCGCAGAAGTACATCGACGCGCTGGGCAAGCTGGCTTCGGCCAACAACAGCAAAGTGATCCTGATGCCGCTGGAGGCCAGTTCGATGATCGGCGCGGTGGGCGGCATCGGCGAAATCGTCAAAGCCACTTTCGACAACAAGAAAGCCTGAGGCCCGCCATGTGGGCATTTTTGCAGCATCTTTCGTTCTGGGACTGGTTGGCGCTGGGCACGGTGCTGTTGATTCTTGAAGTGTTCGGCGCCGGCGGTTACCTGCTGTGGATCGGTATGGCCGCGGCTGCCGTGGGCGTTCTGACCTTCCTCCTGCCGGGCCTGTCGTGGGAATGGCAGTTCCTGTTGTTCGGTCTGCTGTCGATCGCCACGGCCTTGTACTGGTGGCGGCGTCAGCGCACGGCGACCCGTCCAAGCGATCAGCCGCACCTGAATCTGCGTGGCCAGGAGCTGATCGGCAAGACCTTCGTGGTGCATGAAGCGATTGTCGACGGTCGCGGCAAAATCAAGGTGGCCGACGGCGTGTGGATGGCCCGCGGGCCGGACGCTGTCATTGGCAGCCGCGTGCGGGTGGTCGGCCAGCAAGGCGCGATCCTGCTGGTTGAAACGACGGAATAGGCAGCCACGGAACTCGACTGGGGGTTGGCAATCCAACCGCGTAGTCAACCCAGTGGAGTCACTCTGTCATGCGTTTCAAACTTGCTGTCGCTACCGTCGCGCTGCTGTCCCTGCCTGTCGGTTCGGCGATGGCCGATACTTTTTGGCGTAACGTTCTTACGTCCGGTGCAACCACCGGTTCGAGCTATCTGACATCCAAGGATCACAAACTGGTGGTCGCGGCCCAGGACGATGCCAGCAGCTTCGTCGCCAGCGACGGCAGCATCCGTGGTCCGTACCTGGAAGCGGCCATGCAGAAAGTCCGCGCCGACAACCCGGGCCTGCAAGCCACGGACATGGAGTTGGCGAATGCGATCCTGGCGAAGAATGCCGTGGCGTCTGAATAAGCGTTGCGAATGAAAAATGCCGCTCATTTGAGCGGCATTTTTTTGCCCGGCGAACACAATTCCCATGTTCACCGGGCCCCACCTGTGGGAGCGAGCTTGCTCGCGATAGCGGTGGATCAGTAAAAGCTTCATTGACTGTCACACCGCAATCGCGAGCAAGCCCGCTCCCACAGGTGTTATGTGTAACCTGGGAGGTCAGCGGTAGTCGTCGACCGGCACACACGCACAAAACAGGTTCCGATCCCCATACACATTGTCCACCCGGTTCACCACCGGCCAGTATTTGTGAGCCTTGGTATGCGCGTCCGGCGTAACGGCTTGCTCGATGCTGTACGGCCGCGCCCACACGCCGGTGATATCGGCCAGCGTATGCGGCGCACCTTTCAACGGGTTTTCCTCCGCCGGCCAGTTACCGTTCTGCACCTCGTTGATTTCCGCGCGGATGCTCAGCATTGCGCCGATAAACCTGTCCAGCTCCGCCTTCGATTCGCTTTCGGTCGGTTCGACCATCAGCGTCCCCGGCACCGGGAACGACATGGTCGGGGCGTGGAAGCCGTAGTCCATCAGGCGCTTGGCGACGTCCTCTTCGGTGATGCCGGTCAACGCCTTGAGCGGTCGCAGGTCGAGGATGCATTCGTGGGCTACCCGTTCATTACGCCCGGTGTAGAGTACCGGAAAGGCGCCGGACAAATGTCGCGCCAGGTAATTTGCAGCCAGGATCGCCACTTCGCTGGCGTCCGCCAGTTGCGGCCCCATCATGGCGATGTACATCCAGCTGATCGGCAGAATGCTTGCGCTGCCCCAGGGCGCCGCGCTGACGGCGCCATTTTGCGGCTGCGGCCCGTCGATCGGCACCACCGGATGGTTGGCCACGAAGGGCGCCAGATGTGCCCGAACACCAATCGGCCCCATGCCCGGACCGCCACCACCATGGGGAATGCAGAAGGTCTTGTGCAGGTTCATGTGCGAGACAT
The DNA here is from genome assembly GCF_000282295.1 of Pseudomonas sp. GM33. Classification (NCBI taxonomy): domain Bacteria; kingdom Pseudomonadati; phylum Pseudomonadota; class Gammaproteobacteria; order Pseudomonadales; family Pseudomonadaceae; genus Pseudomonas; species Pseudomonas sp. GM33. Next base: position 56,870 of record NZ_AKJO01000152.1, on the reverse strand, counting down.
CGGCGCCGATATCGGCCGGCCGCGCCAGCCCGACCTGGGCGTTGAGGTTGGCGCCATCCATGTACACCTGTCCGCCGTGATGGTGGATCACTTCACAGATTTCGCTGATGCCTTCCTCATACACGCCATGGGTCGAAGGATAGGTCGCCATCAGGCAGGCGAGTTTGTCGGCGGCCTGCGCGGCTTTTTCCTTGAGGTCATCCAGGTCGACGTTGCCGGCCTCGTCACACTCGACGATCACCACGCGCATCCCGGCCATTTGCGCCGACGCGGGATTGGTGCCGTGAGCCGACGAAGGAATCAGGCAAATATCACGGCCGCCCTGATGCCGGCTCTCATGGTATTTGCGAATCGCCAGCAGCCCGGCGTATTCGCCTTGGGCACCGGAGTTGGGCTGCATGCAGATGGCATCGAAACCGGTGATCGCGCACAGCCAGCGCTCCAGTTCCTCGATCATCAGCCCGTACCCGACGACCTGCTCTTTCGGCACGAACGGGTGCAGGTTGGCGAACTGCGGCCAGGTGATCGGGATCATCTCGCTGGTGGCGTTGAGCTTCATGGTGCAGGAGCCCAGCGGGATCATCGATTGATTGAGTGCCAGGTCCTTGTTTTCCAGTTGCTTGAGGTAGCGCAGCATCTCGGTTTCGCTGTGATGGGCGCTGAACACCGGATGGCGCAGATAAGGTGAAGTTCGCAGCAACCCTTGGGGAATTCCGCCAGGCAGGACTTCAGCATCCAGGTCCTCAATGCTGAGCCCGTGATCGGCCCCCAGAAACACATCGAACAGCTTCGCCACCGTGGTTTCGTCGCAGGCCTCGTCGAGGCTCAAGCCCAGTTGGCCGCGCCCGAGAATGCGCAGGTTGATCTGCACGGCCCGGGCACTTTCGATGATCGCGGTCTGGGTTCCGCCGACTTCCAGCGTCAGCGTGTCGAAGAAGTGCCGGTTGACCCGGGTGATGCCCTTGCGCTCTAGCCCGGCGGCCAGGATGCAGGTCAGCCGGTGAACCCGCTGGGCGATTCGCTTGAGCCCTTCCGGGCCGTGGTAGACCGCATAGAAGCTGGCGATATTGGCCAGCAGCACCTGTGCCGTGCAGATGTTGGAGTTGGCCTTCTCCCGGCGGATGTGTTGCTCGCGGGTTTGCAGGGCCATGCGCAGGGCGGTGTTGCCCCGTGCATCTTTGGAAACACCGATGATCCGCCCGGGAATCGCCCGTTTGTATTCATCGCGGCTGGCAAAAAATGCCGCATGCGGCCCGCCGTAGCCCATGGGCACGCCAAATCGCTGGGACGAGCCGAACACCACATCGGCGCCCAGCTCACCCGGCGGGGTCAGCAACAACAGGCTCAGCAAATCCGTGGCGACACAGGCCAGGGCCTGTTGGGCATGCAAGTGATCGATCAGTGGCCGCAGGTCGTGGATCTCGCCGTGGGTGTCAGGGTATTGCAGCAGCGCACCGAACACCTGGTGCTGCTTCAAGTTATCCACAGCATCGACGATCAGCTCGAAGCCGAAACCTTCGGCGCGGGTCTGCACCACGGAAATGGTTTGCGGGTGGCAGTTTTCGTCAACAAAGAACAGATTGCTTTTCGACTTGGCGACTCGCTTGGCCAGGGCCATCGCTTCCGCCGCGGCGGTGGCCTCATCGAGCAGCGAGGCGTTGGCCAATTCCAGGCCGGTCAGGTCGATGGTCAATTGCTGGAAGTTCAGCAGCGCTTCGAGCCGCCCTTGGGCGATCTCCGGTTGATAGGGTGTGTACGCGGTGTACCAGCCGGGATTTTCCAGCACGTTACGCAGAATGACCGCTGGCGTGAGGGTACCGTGGTAGCCCATGCCGATCAGGCTGGTCCACACCTGGTTCTGCTCGGCATAACCGCGTAGCTTGGCCAGCGCAGCCTCTTCATCGAGCGCCGGGGGCAGGTCCAGCGCCCGGTTGAGGCGGATGCCCGGCGGCACCGTTTGCTCGATCAATTCGACCCGGCTACCCAGACCGAGGCTGTCGAGCATCGCCTGTTGCTCGGCGGCATCGGGTCCCAGGTGGCGGCGCAGAAAGGCATTGGGGTCGTGTAATTGGCTCAGGGACGGCAACTGGGACATGACGGGCTCTCTCTTGACTGGCGCTCAGCGTCGATGCAACACGGTCAAACCAGCATAGCAGTCGATCTCCACGTGGATGGCGTGGCGTCGTCGGCCAATCCGGCTCATCATGTCCGGCGCCTCTTTAATGTCCGCTGATCGGGTGACCGTATCCATGAGCCAACTGCCGTTCCTGCCGTTTTCCAAACCCACCATCGATGAAGCCACGATCGCCGCTGTCGGTGACGTATTACGCTCGGGCTGGATTACCAGCGGCCCCAAGGTCCAGGCCTTCGAAGCGCAACTTTCGGAGTATTTGGGCGGGCGCCCGGTGCGCACCTTCAATTCCGGCACCTGCACCATGGAAATCGCCTTGCGTATTGCCGGGATAGGGCCGGGCGATGAAGTGATCACCACGCCGATTTCCTGGGTGGCCACCGCCAACGTCATCCTGGAGGTCGGCGCCACCCCGGTGTTTGCCGACATCGACCCGGTGACGCGCAATATCGATCTGGATCAACTGGAAGCGGCGATCACTCCACGTACCAAGGCCATCATCCCGGTGTACCTCGCCGGATTGCCCGTGGACATGACGCGTCTGTACGCACTGGCGAAGAAGCACAGCCTGCGGATCGTCGAGGATGCGGCCCAGGCATTGGGCTCCAGCTGGAACGGCCAGCGCATTGGCTCGACCGGTGATTTCGTGTCCTTCAGTTTCCAGGCGAACAAGAATGTCACCTCCTCCGAAGGCGGTTGCCTGGTGCTGAATACGCCCGAAGAAGTACGACTGGCAGAGAAATACCGGCTGCAGGGCGTTACCCGCAACGGCTTCGATGGCCTGGACGTCGACGTGCTGGGTGGCAAATTCAACATGACCGACGTCGCCGCGGCCATTGGCCTGGGGCAATTTGCTCATATCGAAGCCATCACCGCTCATCGCCGTGAGCTGGCCCGGCATTATTTCGCCTGCTTTGGCGAGGATTTCGAAGCGCAATACGGTGCGCAACTGCCTCCGGCAGATTTCACCCACAGCAACTGGCATTTGTTCCAGCTGGTATTGCCGGAACGCACAGATGGCAAACCGGCGCGGGCGACTTTCATGGAGCAGATGCAGGCTTTGGGTGTCGGGATCGGCTATCACTACCCGCCGATTCACCTGTTGAGCCTTTACCGCGAGCGCGGCTTCAAGGAGGGCATGTTCCCGGTCGCCGAGCGGGTCGGTCGGCTGATTGTCTCGCTGCCGATGTTCACCGCGATGAGCAAAGCCGATGTCGAGCGTTCGGTGGCGGCGGTGAAAGCAGTCTTGCGGTCTTGACTCGGCCTTTGTAGGAGCTGCCGCAGGCTGCGATCTTTTGACTTTGATTTTTTACAAACAAAAGCAAAAGATCGCAGCCTGCGGCAGCTCCTGCAGGGCGAGCATTACTCGCCGATGGCAGCCTTGTAGCCGGCGGCATCCAGCAGTTTTTCCAGATCGGCGGTGTTGCTTGGCTTGAGCTTGAAGATCCACGCTCCGTACGGATCGCTGTTGAGCAGTTCCGGCGAAGCGCTCAGGTCTTCGTTGACCGCGATCACTTCACCGGCAATCGGGGAGTAGATATCAGAAGCGGCTTTAACCGATTCAACGACACCCGCCTGATCTTCAGCGGCAAACACGTTGCCGACTTCGGTCAACTCGACGAAAACCACATCACCCAGCGCTTCCTGCGCGTGATCGCTGATGCCCACGGTGACGGTGCCATCGGCTTCCAGACGTGCCCATTCGTGACTTTCGGCAAAACGCAGGTCGGCAGGGATATTGCTCATGTTCTGTGTCCTCAGGAAATTGTCAGCGGTCGTTAACCGCTGGAAAAGATTAGATCAAGGTTTTGCCGTGGCGTACGAAGGTCGGTTTGACCACCCGGACCGGGTACCACTTGCCACGAATTTCCACTTCAGCGCGGTCGGCAGTTGCCATCGGCACGCGCGCCAGTGCTATCGACTTGCTAAGCGTAGGAGAGAAACTACCACTGGTGATCTCCCCTTCGCCAACATCGGCGATGCGGACCACCTGATGGGCGCGTAAAACACCGCGCTCTTCAAGGACCAGACCGACCAGTTTGTGCTGTACACCAGCGACTTGCTCGGCTTCCAGGGCCTTGCGCCCGATGAACTGCCGGGTGGCAGGCTCCCAGGCGATGGTCCAGGCCATATTGGAGGCCAGGGGTGAAACATCCTGCTGGATGTCCTGACCGTAAAGGTTCATGCCGGCTTCGACCCGCAAGGTATCCCGCGCGCCAAGTCCGATGGGAGAAATCCCGGCACCGACCAGATCGTTGAAGAATCCGGGCGCCTGATTCGCCGGCAGAATGATTTCCAGGCCGTCTTCGCCGGTATAACCGGTGCGCGCGATGAACCAGTCACCATCGGGCAGGCCTTCGAAGGGCTTGAGGAGCTGGATCAGGTTGCCGCGGGACTGGTTGACCAGCTCGGCAATCTTTTGCCGGGCATGAGGGCCCTGGATGGCCAGCATCGCCAACTCGGAACGCTCGCGAAGCTGCACGTCGAAACCGTCGAGATGCGCTTGCATCCAGGCCATGTCCTGATCACGGGTGGAGGCGTTGACCACCAGGCGATAGCCCTCGTCGAGACGGTAGACGATCATGTCGTCGACGATGCCGCCCTGCTCGTTGAGCATGGTGCTGTACAACGCACGGCCGGGGCTGTGCAGGCGTTCGACATCATTGGCCAGCAAATGCTGAAGCCAGGCTTTGGCCTGGGGGCCGCCGACGTCGATAACGGTCATGTGGGATACATCGAAGACACCGCAATCGCGGCGCACCTGATGGTGTTCCTCGACCTGCGATCCATAATGCAGAGGCATGTCCCAACCGCCAAAATCGACCATCTTTGCGCCGAGCGCGAGATGAAGGTCATACAGAGGCGTACGCTGTCCCATGGGTTTCTCCTTCCGGGCGTGGCGAAGGTGCGGGCAAGTGCTGCACGGACTGAATGCCTTGAAACAAAGGGCCTTTAGCCGATTTCAGCTACCTGGTCTGTCAGACGGACCGCACCGAATGCCGCGCATTGTAGCCGCAAGGTGTAGGACTGACACCTAGCTGTTTCGATGCGCTGAGCGTCGGATCAATCCGATGACCGGCAGCAGCCCGACCAGCACCAGCGTCAACGCTGGCAAAGATGCCCTCGCCCACTCTCCTTCGCTGGTCATTTCAAAGATCCGCACCGCCAGCGTATCCCAGCCAAACGGGCGCATCAGCAGGGTCGCGGGCATTTCCTTGAGCACGTCGACGAACACCAGCAGCGCCGCGCTCAAGGTGCCGGGCAACAACAACGGTAGATACACTTTGAAAAACAGTCGTGGCCCACTGACGCCAAGGCTACGTGCCGCTTCGGGCAAAGATGGCCGTATACGCGCCAGGCTGCTTTCCAGCGGTCCGTAGGCCACCGCAATGAAGCGCACCAGATAGGCCAGCAATAACGCTGACAGACTGCCCAGCAGCAGCGGTTTGCCCGCGCCACCGAGCCAGCTCGAGAGCGGGATCACCAGCTCGCGATCCAGGTAACTGAACGCCAGCATGATCGACACCGCCAGCACCGAACCCGGCAAGGCGTAACCCAGGTTGGCCAGACTGACCCCGGAACGAATGATCCGGGTGGGCGCCAGGCGTCGGGCAAATGCCAGCAACAAGGCGACGCCGACGGTGATCAATGCCGCCATCGCCCCCAGGTACAAGGTATGGACGATCAACCCGGTGTAGCGCTCGTCGAGATCGAAGCGCCCGCGCTGCCAGAACCACACCGCCAATTGCAGCATCGGGATAACGAAAGCGCAGGCAAACACCAGGCCGCACCAGGTCGAGGCCGCCAGTGCCTTGAAGCCTCGCAGGTGATACAGCGCCTTGGCCCGTGGCCGCTCGTTGGCCGCCCGGTTGGCCCCGCGAGCACGTCGCTCGCCGTACAGCACCAGCATCACCACCAGCAGCAACAAGCTGGCCAGTTGCGCGGCGGAAGACAGGCTGAAAAAACCGTACCAGGTCTTGTAGATGGCCGTGGTGAAGGTATCGAAGTTGAACACCGACACGGCGCCGAAATCCGCCAGGGTTTCCATCAGCGCCAATGCCACGCCCGCACCGATGGCCGGCCGCGCCATGGGCAATGCCACGCGCCAGAACGCTTGCCAGGGCGATTGACCCAGGACCCGCGCCGCTTCCATCAGGCCTTTGCCCTGGGCGAGGAAGGCCGTGCGGGCCAGCAGATACACATAGGGATAGAACACCAGCACGAGCACCACAATCACCCCGCCCGTGGAGCGCACGCGCGGCAGCCGCAGACCGCTGCCGAACCATTCGCGCAGCAGGGTTTGCACGGGCCCGGCAAAATCCAGCAGGCCGACGAAGACGAAGGCCAGCACATAGGCCGGAATCGCGAAGGGCAGCATCAGCGCCCAGTCCAGCCAGCGCCGGCCGGGGAATTCGCAAAGGCTGGTCAGCCAGGCAAGGCTGACACCCAGCAGGGAGACACCCACACCAACGCCGAGCACCAGGGTCAGGGTATTGCCAAGCAAGCGCGGCATCTGCGTGTCCCACAGGTGGGACCAGATTTGAACGTCGATGGTTTGCCAGGAAAGCAGCAGGACGCTCAGGGGCAACAGGACCAGCGCAGCGATGGCGAAGACGACGGGATACCAGCGGCGTTGGGCGGGGTGGGCCACAGGCTTGATTCTCTACTATTAATGGGTGAAATCGACACTGTAGGAGCGAGCATGCTCGCGAAAAACGTCAACGATAACGCGGGGAATCAGACGGCCCGCGGTGCCCTGACGTTCATCGCGAGCAAACTCGCTCCTACAGAGGCAAAAGCACGGGGTACTCAAATAAAACGCCCCGCATGGGCGGGGCGCAGTATAACGGTCGACTTAGTTCCAGCCAGCCTTGTCCATCAGACGAATCGCCTCAGCCTGGCGCTTGCCGGCAATTTCCACAGGCAAGGTATCAGCGATGAACTTGCCCCATGCGGCGACTTCAGCCGATGGTTGCACGGCCGGGTTGGCCGGGAACTCCTGGTTCACGTCGGCAAAGATCTTCTGCGCTTCAGGCGTGGTCATCCACTCCACCAGGGCCTTGGCCGCTTCCGGGTGTGGCGCGTGTTGGGTCAGGCCGATACCCGACAGGTTGATGTGTACGCCACGGTCGGCCTGGTTCGGCCAGAACAGTTTCACCGGCAGTTCCGGCTTCTGCTTGTGCAGGCGGCCGTAGTAGTAGGTGTTGACGATGCCGACATCGCACTGGCCGGCATTGATCGCTTCGAGCACGGCGGTGTCGTCGGAGAACACGTCAGTGGACAGGTTCTTGACCCAGCCCTTGAGGATTTCCTCGGTCTTGTCGGCGCCGTGCACTTCGATCATGGTCGCGGTCAGTGACTGGTTGTAGACCTTCTTCGCCGTACGCAGGCACAGGCGGCCTTCCCATTGCTTGTCGGCCAGTGCTTCGTAGGTGGTCAGTTCGCCCGGCTTCACACGGTCAGCGGAGTAGGCAATGGTCCGCGCCCGCAGGCTCAGGCCGGTCCAGGCGTGGGAGGCGGCCCGGTACTGCAGCGGAATGTTGGCGTCGATGGTTCTCGAGGTGAACGGCTGGAGGATGCCCATCTGCTCGGCTTGCCAGAGGTTGCCGGCATCGACGGTCAGCAGCAGGTCCGCCGGCGTATTCGCGCCCTCGGCCTTGAGCCGCTGCATCAGCGGCGCTTCCTTGTCGGTGATGAACTTCACCTTCACGCCAGTCTTGGCGGTGTAGGCATCGAATACTGGCTTGATCAACTCGTCGATACGCGAGGAGTAGACCACCACCTCGTCAGCGGCCTGGGCGGCGGTGCTGCCAATCAGGGTCAGGGCCAGTGCAGTCAGTAGACGCTTCGGTGCCAACATGGGAGCGGTCTCTCGATTGAAAAATGAGGCCAAATGATAAGGACTCACATTTAGCTTCTCAATCGAAGCTGGCTGCGGAGGAGTTACCGGATGTTGCACAAGCAGAAATTGAGGGCGAATGTGCCGCCGTCTTCGCGAGCAGGCTCGCTCCCACATTTGAAATGCATTCCAAGGTGGGAGCGAGCCTGCTCGCGAAGAGGCCATCAGCCTCAATAGAGAACTCAGGGCTTGGCCAGCGCCGGCAAATCCCCGGTCAACCCCAGCGCTTCACGCACGAACAAGGCCTTGGCCTCGGGCATCTTCTCAACCATTTTCAACCCGGTGTTACGCAACCAGCGCACCGGCAACGGATCCGCCTGGAACAAGCGCTCGAAGCCTTCCATCGCCGCCATCAGCGCCAGGTTGTGGGGCATGCGCCGACGCTCGTAACGGCTGAGGACTTTCACATCCGCCAGGCGTTCGCCACGGGTTGCCGCTTGCAGCAACACTTCGGCCAGCACGGCGGCATCGAGGAATCCGAGGTTCACACCCTGCCCGGCCAACGGGTGAATGGTGTGGGCCGCGTCGCCGATCAACGCCAGGCCTTCAGCCACATAACGCTTGGCATGCCGCTGGCGCAGGGGCACACACAGCCGCGGGTCGGCGCTGAGCACTTCACCGAGTCGCCCCTCGAAGGCTCGCTCCAGTGCCTTGCAGAAACCCTGGTCATCCATCGCCATCAAGCGTTCAGCTTCGCCGGGCGTGGTCGACCAGACGATCGAGCACCAATCCTGTTCGCCGTCGCGCTCCAGCGGCAGAAACGCCAACGGACCGTTGTCGGTGAAGCGCTGCCAGGCCGTCATCTGGTGCGGCTTGGCGCAACGCACGCTGGTGACGATGGCGTGGTGCAGATAATCCCATTCGCGGGTCGCGACCCCGGCCAGGCGCCGCACGGCCGAGTTGGCGCCATCCGCTGCGATCACCAACGGCGCGCGCAGGGTGCGGCCATCGGCCAGGGTCAGCAACCAGTCATCGCCGGAGCGACGCATCTGTTCCAGCCGTGCATTGGCCAGCAAGCCCAGGTCACAGTCGTGCAGACGCTCGAGCAAGGCATCCTGGACCACTCGGTTTTCGACGATATGCCCCAGCACCTCGGCATGCACGCTGGCCGCCGAGAAGTGGATTTGCCCGGTGCCGCTGCCATCCCAGACCTGCATGTCGGTGTAGGGGCTGCTGCGCCGCCCGGCAATGCCGTCCCAGACGCCAAGGCGTTCGAGGATCCGCTGGCTGGCAGCCGACAAGGCGCTCACGCGTGGCTCAAACGCGGCCTGGGCGTTGAAGGGTTTGACACTCATGGGGCTGCCGTCCAGCAGCAGGACTTCCAGCCCGCTGTTCTGCAACGCCAGCGCCAGGGCGCTGCCGACCATTCCGGCCCCGACAATCAGCAGATCTGCGCGCATTTCCATGCTTTAAGCCTGTCTCTCTTGCGGCTTGAGCCGCATGTAAAGGTTTTTTATCAATCGTGCCTTGCCAAACCGGCGCATCAGCCAGCTATGCATCCGGTCGCGTCCCCAGCCCCATCGCCTGTCGGGCAAACCAGCGTTTGGCCGGTGGCAGCAGGTCGAGGCCGAGCAAGCCGATGTTGCGACCCAGGGACACCAGCGGCTGGGTACTGCCGAACAGGCGTGTGACCTGATCGGAGAAGCCCACGGTGAGGTCCTGGTCGAGACGCTGACGTTCGCGATAGGCCTGCAAGGTGGCAAAGTCGCCCAAGGGTTTTTCGCTGGCGAGCAAGGCATCGGCCAGGGCCTGGGCATCGCGCAGGGACAGGTTGAACCCCTGGCCGGCAATCGGATGCAGGCTGTGCGCCGCGTTACCGAGAATCGCCAGATGCGGGCGCACCTGTTCCTCAGCCTCGACCAGTGTCAGCGGATACAGGTGTCGTGCACCGACTTGTTTCAATGTACCAAGGCGATAACCGAAGACGCCCTGCAATTCACTGAGGAAACTGCGCTCGTCAAGGACCGCCAGGCGCTGTGCGTCCATGCCCAGGCGAGTCCAGACCAGTGCACAACGGTTTTCCGGCAGCGGCAGCAACGCCATCGGGCCTTCGTCGGTGAAACGCTCGAAGGCCATGCCGTTGTGGGCCTCGCTCGGGGTGATGTTGGCGATCAGCGCGCTCTGGTTATACGGACGCTTACGGATGCCGATCCCCAGTTGCTCGCGCAGGCCGGAACGGCCGCCATCGGCGAGCACCGCGAGGTCGCACTCAAGGGTGGTTTCATCATTGAGGGTCAGGCGATAGCCATCGGTCAGCGGCTCCATGCGGGTGACTTCCGCCGGGCAGCGCCAGCTGATCACGTCCTTATCCAAGCCTTGCCACAGGCATTGGCCGAGCCAGGCGTTTTCAACGACATAACCCAGCGCTGGAACACCCTCTTCCATCGCCGACAACCGCGCTGTCGAGAATCGGCCACGGTCGGAAACATGAATCTGCTTGATCGGCTCGGCGCGGCGCGAGACTTCCTGCCAGACGCCCAGGCGTTGGTAAATCTGCCGCGAGCCAAAGGACAGCGCCGAAGAACGAGCGTCGTAACTCGGTTGATACGTATCCCCCGGGGCGAACGGCTCGATCAGCACGATCTTCCAGCCTCGGGCCTTGGCCCCGGCCTGCAAGGCCAGCGCCAGACTCGCACCGACCAGCCCGCCACCGATAATTGCCAGGTTGACTCGACTCATGCCGCTTGTGTCCGTGCTTGCGCCATCAGGGCCTCGATTTCGCTGACAGTTTTAGGGACGCCACCCGTCAATATTTCACAGCCGGTTCTGGTGACCACTACGTCGTCCTCGATGCGCACGCCAATGCCGCGCCATTTCTTCGCAACATTCTGGTTGTCCGGGGCGATATAGATCCCCGGCTCCACGGTCAACGCCATGCCGACTTCCAGTACGCGCCACTCGCCGCCGACCTTGTACTCGCCGACATCGTGCACATCCATGCCCAGCCAATGGCCGGCGCGGTGCATGTAAAACGCCTTGTAGGCTTCGCTGGCGATCAACTCGTCGACGTCGCCCCGCAACAGCCCCAGCTTGACCAGCCCGGCGGTGATGACCCGGACCGTGGCCTCGTGCGCCTGGTTCCAGTGTTTGTTCGGGGCGATTTCGGCAAAGGCGGCTTCTTGGGAGGCCAGCACCAATTCGTAAATCGCTTTCTGTTCCGCTGAATACTTTCCGCTGACAGGAAAGGTCCGGGTGATGTCGCTGGCGTAGCAGTCGATCTCGCACCCGGCGTCGATCAGCACCAGGTCACCGTCCTTGAGCAGCGCGTCATTCTGCTGGTAATGCAGGATGCAGCTGTTGCGCCCGGCCGCGACGATCGACCCGTAGGCCGGCATCTTCGCCCCGCCCTTGCGGAATTCGTAATCGAGTTCGGCTTCCAGGCTGAATTCGTGCAACCCGGCGCGACAGGCCTGCATAGCCCGTACATGCGCCTGGGCGGAAATCCGCGCTGCCTCGCGCATCACTTTCACTTCTGCCGCCGATTTATACAGGCGCATGTCGTGCAGCAGATGATCCAGGGCAACGAATTCGTTCGGCGGCTGGGCACCGAGGTTGGCCTTGGAGCGGATCACGTTGATCCATTCCATCAGGTGGCGGTCGAATTCGGGGTTGCTGCCCATGGCCGAGTACACCCGGTCACGGCCTTCGATCAGGCCCGGCAGGATGTCGTCGATATCGGTGATGGGGAAGGCGTCATCGGCGCCGAAGTCGCGAATCGCCCCTTCCTGCCCGGCGCGCAGGCCATCCCACAATTCGCGCTCGGCGTTGCGCTCGCGGCAGAACAGGATGTATTCGCCATGCACGCGCCCCGGCATCAGTACCAGTACGGCCTGGGGCTCGGGAAAACCGCTGAGGTACTGGAAGTCGCTGTCCTGGCGGTAGACGTGCTCGACGTCGCGGTTACGAATGGCCACCGCGGCGGCGGGCAGGATGGCGATGCTGTTGGGTTCCATCTGCGCCATCAGGGCCTTGCGGCGACGGCTGTATTCCGATTTCGGGATGTGGATCATGGGCAGATGGCGTTCCCTGGCAAACGATTAGTGCAGCGACGGTTTGGCGGCGGTCGGCACGTCTTTCTTGGTCTCGGAGAACAGCAACAGCGGCGCGACGCGCAGGTACTCCATGACTTCCATATAGTCGTTTTCGCCGTCGTCGGACTCTTCCAGCGCGTCTTGCACCTGGGAGATGGCTGCCAGATCCTGCAGCACCTCGGTGGCCTCGGTGCTCAGGGCGCTGCTGTCACGGCAGTTCAGACCGAAACCGCTGAGGAAACCCTGGCACCATTGGCCCAGGGCGGCGGCACGCTCGGTGAGCGGAGCGTCGTCGGTTGGCAACAGCAGAACGACGGTCACGTCATCGCCGGTGAGCTCGCCTTTTACCATCTCTTGCAGGCCGATCAGGGCGTTGCGAACGTTGTCCTGCGGCTCGCTTTCGAGCAGTTCGGCGGCGTCGATCAGCCAGCCTTCGGCGTCGAAACCGGCACCGGCGCAGCTGCGGCCGAGCAACAGGCCGTGCAGTTCGGCAGGCGAGACGTTGTGGCCGCTGGAAGTCAGCAGGGTGGCGAAGCCTTGGTACGGGGAATTCTGAATGGTCATGGGCAGCTAGGCGCCAGACGGCGCTATGTCTAGAATGAAGGCCTTGTATCCTACATCGACTACCCCTGTAGGAGCGAGCTTGCTCGCGATGAACCCGAGAACGCCGCGGATTGTCAGGGACCCAGCGTTATCGTTGGCGACCATCGCGAGCAAGCTTGCTCCTACAGCCACCACCCATCAGACAGTGAAGACAATGGAAGACACCGACCTGCAAGCGCTGATGGCCAGACTCGAACTGCTGATTACCCGAGTCGAGCAACTTAAGAGTCAAAACGGACTCTTACTAGCTCAGGAAAAGACCTGGCGCGAGGAACGCGCGCATCTCATTGAAAAAAACGAAATCGCCCGGCGTAAGGTCGAGTCGATGATTTCGCGCCTCAAGGCCCTGGAGCAAGACTCATGAGTTCAAGCAATAGCGTCACCGTGCAGATTCTCGACAAAGAGTATTCGATCATCTGCCCTCAGGAAGAGCGCAGCAACCTGGTCAGCGCCGCCCGTTATCTGGACGGCAAGATGCGCGAGATCCGCAGCAGCGGCAAAGTCATCGGCGCCGACCGTATCGCCGTGATGGCTGCGCTGAACATCACCCACGACCTGCTGCACAAGGAAGATCGCCCGGATGTTCAGGTCAGCGGCTCGACCCGCGAGCAGGTTCGCGACCTGCTCGATCGCGTCGATCTGGTCCTCGCGACCGATCCGGACGTCACCAAAGGCTGATTCGCGTCGCCGCTTGCGGTATACTGCCATCACTCCCTGGGGTGTTTGCCAGTTGGCGATGTCCCTGAGCCGATTTGCTATACCCTGGAGGTTGCACGTTGGGCTGGTGTGCATGTCCGCTAGACGGAAAGCCTTAAAGCCTACTGCATCTTCCACCTTGAACTTTCGGGTTCAAGGGCTAAGTCGACAGCGACACATTCGGGGAGCCTGATTCCAGTCCAATGCCGGTTTAAATACCGGCATTGGCGTTTTTGCGGGTACGCTTTGTGTATCCGTCCTGCCGAAGTCCGAATCCATGACCGAACCTGCGCTGCTTCCCCGCCCGCAACTTCGACGCATGCTGCGCAAGGCCCGTCGCGCACTGACACCCAGTCAGCAGCGCCAGGCCGCTCGCGGGCTGTACAAGCAATTGGCCCAGCAACCGCTGTTCCGCCGCGCCCGACATATCTCGCTCTATCTGCCGACCGACGGTGAAATTGATCCGCGCCTGTTGCTGCGTGCCGCACAGCGCCGGGGCAAGGCCACCTATCTGCCGGTGCTGAGTGCCTGGCCGCGAACCAAAATGGTGTTCCAGCGCATCCGGCCAGGGGAGAAACTCAAACCCAACCGCTTCCGCATTCTCGAACCACGGGCCAACCTCGCCCGACAGCGCAGGATCTGGGCACTGGACCTGGTGCTGTTGCCATTGGTGGGGTTTGACGATGTTGGCGGACGCCTGGGGATGGGCGGCGGCTTCTATGATCGAAGCCTGGCTTACCTGGCGCGCCGCAATGACTGGCGCAAGCCGACGCTGTTGGGGCTGGCCCATGAATGTCAAAAGGTGGAGCGACTGGCTCAGGCGAGCTGGGATGTGCCGCTGCAGGGAACGGTGACAGACAAGGCCTGGTATTACGCAGGCTAGGCGCCACTTCGATCAGCGACGCCGGGACAACAGGATCAGCGCTTGAAGGCTGTCGACTGTTGCTGCAATTGGGCGAGTTCGACCGGCGCATCGGTCTTGCTGGCCCACAGGCTTTGGGCATAGCCGGTGGTCACGACGCCAAGGCCAAACAAAATGACCAAAATCCATAGTAAATCCGGTTTGCGTTTCATCGATTGCCCCCCAAAGGCAGATCTACACGATGACAGCAGCGGTTTCCGTTTGTAGGCCGTGCAGCAGCGTCAAGCTTTAAAGGCCGGCATTTTGCGACAACGTGAACCGCTGCGCAAATGCTGACGTCAACCGACTGTCGGTTTGTCATAAAATTGCCGAAAAGCGGCTCAATCACCCCGCAAGGAGCAAAAGACATGGCCTATTGGCTGATGAAATCCGAGCCCGACGAACTCTCGATCAAAGGGCTGGAAAAGCTCGGCAAAGCGCGCTGGGACGGGGTTCGCAACTACCAGGCACGCAACTTCCTGCGGGCCATGGCCGTGGGGGATGAGTTCTTTTTCTATCATTCCAGTTGCCCGGAGCCAGGCATCGCCGGCATCGGCAAGATTGTCGAAGCCGCTTATCCGGACCCGACGGCACTGGAACCTGAAAGTCATTACTACGACCCAAAGGCAACGGCGGAGAAAAACGCCTGGAGCGCGATCGATGTCGCCCATGTCGAAACGTTTGCCCGGGTGCTGAAGCTGGATTACCTGAAGCGGCAGACGGCGCTGGCCGAATTGCCGCTGGTGCAGAAAGGTTCGCGGCTGTCGGTGATGCCGGTGACGCCGGAGCAGTGGGCGGCGGTGATATCGCTCAAGCCGTAAGGTTCTCGGTGCCCATCCAAATGCCATCGCGGGCAAGCCCGCTCCCACAGTGGCTTCTGGTGCTCACAAAATTTGTGTTCACCGCTAATCCTTGTGGGAGCGGGCTTGCTCGCGAAGAGGCCGGTACAGGCGCCAGAAGCCTTATTGAATGATCAGGTTGTTGAACAAAAGATCCTCAACCACCGGCTTGCCGGTTTCGTCGTTCATCACTTGCTGGGTCTGTTTCAGGGCTTCCTGACGCAGCTTTTCCTTGGCCTCGACATTGTTCATGGTTTCGGTGGTCTGCTGGGCGAACAGCGCGACCAATTGGTTGCGGATCAAGGGTTCATTGGCCTTCACCGCCTTGGCAGCCTCGTCACCGGTCACCCGCAACGCCACATCGGCCTTGTAGACTTTCAGTTTCGGTGTGCCGTCCAGCCCGTAGTTACCCACGAACGGCGGGTTCAGGGTGATGTAACTGACCTTCGGAGCTGTATCTTCTTTGGCTTCTTCGGCCACCACTGCCACAGGCAGGGACAGGGCCAGCAACAACATGATCCACGCTTTCACAATTCACTCCTTATCCGGTTTGCGGCCTAGCATAACGACCCGCCATGCAAGCACAAGCTTATGGCTGACTATCAGGGCCGGGCATGCTCGTTGACCCTTCGACCCACACACCTACACTTATCGGCCATCACTCCCAAAGGAATAGCCCTGATGAAAGCCGTGCTGTGCAAAGCCTTCGGCCCTGCCGAATCGCTGGTGCTGGAAGACGTCGCCAGTCCTGTCGCGAAGAAGAATGAAATCCTGCTGGACGTGCACGCCGCCGGGGTCAATTTCCCCGACACGCTGATCATCGAGGGCAAGTACCAGTTCAAGCCGCCCTTCCCGTTTTCCCCGGGTGGGGAAGCGGCCGGCGTGGTCCGCGAAGTCGGCGAGAAGGTCAGCCATCTGAAAGTCGGTGACCGGGTCATGGCCCTGACCGGCTGGGGCAGCTTTGCCGAACAGGTCGCCGTACCGGGCTACAACGTGTTGCCGATTCCGCCCTCCATGGACTTCAACACCGCCGCCGCCTTCAGCATGACCTACGGCACCTCGATGCACGCCCTCAAGCAGCGTGGCAACCTGCAACCGGGCGAAACCCTGCTGGTGCTGGGGGCTTCCGGTGGTGTCGGCCTGGCGGCAGTGGAAATCGGCAAAGCCATGGGTGCCCGGGTGATTGCCGCAGCCAGCAGCGCGGAAAAGCTCGCCGTAGCCAAGGCCGCCGGTGCCGATGAACTGATCAACTACAGCGAAACCAGCCTCAAGGACGAAATCAAGCGCCTGACCGACGGCCAGGGCGCCGACGTGATCTACGACCCGGTGGGCGGCGATCTGTTCGACCAGGCCATCCGCGCCATCGCCTGGAACGGCCGCCTGCTGGTGGTCGGCTTCGCCAGCGGGCGCATCCCCGAACTGCCGGTCAACCTGGCGCTGCTCAAAGGCGCGGCGGTGCTCGGCGTATTCTGGGGCTCCTTCGCCCAACGCCAACCGCAGGATAACGCGGCGAACTTCCAGCAACTGTTTGGCTGGTTTGCCGAAGGCAAGCTGAAGCCGCTGGTGTCGCAGGTGTATCCACTGGGTAATGCGGCGCAGGCGATCAATGATCTTGGCCAGCGTAAAGCAGTCGGGAAAGTGGTGGTGCAGGTTCGCTGAATCCGGCAAAGGGCCCGGACCTCTGCTAATGGGTCCAGGCTCTTTTCCTACAGTAACTGGCGGATATCTTCCGGCAAAAACCTTACATACCTGGAAACGGGGTTGTTCGAGCATTGCCTGATAATGATCGGCACCTTTCTGTTCATTTCGGCGATCAATGACAGACGCCGTTCGGTTGGCAGTGTTGCCGTGGAAAACGCGTTCGACAGATAAGCCCGGACGTAATGGAACGCGGTGGAATCGATCCACTCGTGCTCCGGGGTACGCGCCAGCGCCTCATTGAGATCGCGGCACCTCAATGCCTTGAGCCGCTGGTTGAGATGCAGCGGTAGATACACATCAAACCCGAATATCATCGGCGCAATGACTTCCTGCTCTTCAGGTTTGTCACCCTCAACGGTCCATGGCTTGAACCGCCACTTCGCTATGGCGACCCGGGCCGCCTCGGCGAAATCAGGGTGATCGCTTTGCAAAATGCTCACCTTGCTGACCGAGCCGTTGGCATGTGCCACGAACCTGACCCGGACATTACCGGTGATTCCAGCCCGGTGCAGCGCCGGTGGGTAAATCGGCTTGGGGTTGTTTTCCGGTATCAGGAACACCTCACCTGCGCGGCTTTCAACAGACCAGACAAACAGCAGCACCACGAACACAAACCACCGCATCCTCCTCTCCCCCGCACCTTAAACGCCACAGTCGGCTTTACGGCCAAGGTTAAAGCTCAAGGGTGCGGCACTGAAGGTCACGGCTTCCGGTAACAGAGCAGGACATTTCCCAAAGAATTGCCCTACCCGGGACAGATCAGTCGCGTAAAGCATGGGTGGGTAACGCTTCCTACAACGCCCTTCACTTACACCTGAGCGACATGTTCATAAAGGAACACGCGATATCCAACATTTCCGCTTTTTTGCCGATGAGAACCGGTGCTATTTTCGGTAACGAAACTGTAACATTCGCATCCGCAGTCAAAACAAGAAATTTGGAGCTCTTGAATGTTTGCTTTCTTTCGTCCTGCCGCACATCAGGCTCCATTGCCTGAAGAAAAAATAGACAGCACCTATCGACGCCTGCGCTGGCAGATCTTCGCCGGCATCTTCATTGGCTATGCCGGTTACTACCTGCTGCGCAAGAACTTCTCCCTGGCCATGCCCTACCTGATCGACGAGGGTTACTCCCGCGGTCAGCTGGGTCTGGCGATGTCCGCCATCGCGATTGCGTACGGCCTGTCGAAGTTCCTCATGGGCCTGGTGTCCGACCGTTCCAACCCGCGTTTCTTCCTGCCGTTCGGCCTGTTGGTGTCGGCCGGAGTGATGTTCATTTTCGGTTTCGCGCCCTGGGCAACGTCCAGCGTGACCATGATGTTCATTCTGCTGTTCATCAACGGCTGGGCGCAGGGCATGGGTTGGCCGCCGAGTGGCCGGACCATGGTGCACTGGTGGTCGCAGAAGGAACGTGGCGGCGTGGTGTCGGTGTGGAACGTGGCGCACAACGTCGGCGGCGGCCTGATCGGCCCGCTGTTCCTGATCGGCATGGGCCTGTTCAATGACTGGCATGCGGCGTTCTACGTGCCGGCAGCAGTGGCACTGGCGGTAGCGGTGTTTGCCTTTGTGACCATGCGCGACACCCCGCAATCGGTTGGCCTGCCGCCCATCGAGCAGTACAAGAACGACTATCCGGAAGGCTACGATGCCAGTCACGAAGAGGAATTCAGCGCCAAGGAAATCTTCGTCAAATACGTGCTGCGCAACAAAATGCTCTGGTACATCGCCATGGCCAACGTCTTTGTCTATCTACTGCGCTACGGCGTGCTGGACTGGGCACCGACCTACCTCAAGGAAGCCAAGGGCTTCACCGTGGATAAAACCTCGTGGGCGTATTTCTTCTACGAGTGGGCAGGTATCCCGGGCACGCTGCTGTGCGGCTGGATGTCGGACAAGATCTTCCGTGGCAACCGCGGCCTGACCGGCATGGTGTTCATGGCGCTGGTGACGGTCGCGACGCTGGTTTACTGGCTCAACCCGGCCGGCAACCCGATGATCGACATGATCGCGCTGCTTTCCATCGGCTTCCTGATCTACGGCCCGGTCATGCTGATCGGCCTGCAGGCGCTGGAGCTGGCCCCGAAGAAAGCGGCCGGTACGGCGGCGGGCTTCACCGGCCTGTTCGGTTACCTGGGTGGATCGGTCGCGGCCAGTGCAGCGATGGGCTACACCGTGGACCATTTCGGTTGGGACGGCGGTTTCGTGCTACTGGTGGGCGCCTGCCTGCTGGCGATGGCCTTCCTGGCCCCGACGCTACGTCACAAACAAGTCGCCAGTCAGGGCCGCGAAGCACTCGCTTGATCGGCCTTTGATTTACAGCGCTTGAGCCGCGCCTCCAGATTCCGGTCTGGCATGGCGTGGCTACGCAGGGCGTGCGCGGTCTGCTCGACATAATCGCGAGTGGTGCCGTAACGCCCGCAAGCGTTTTCGAACACATGGCTCAGCACATGGTCCGGCAGGTTACCGGCATAGCTGGGCAGATGTCGCTCCAGCACAAACCCCAAGGCCTGAACCTGGCTGCCATCTTCGAGTCGGCAGTTGAGCCAGTGCGGGCGGTAGGAAGGAAATGGCATCTCGCGCTGCCAAAGTGCGTACAGCGACGCTTCGAGTTGCTCTTCGGGCAAGCGATAGGCGAAACCGCTGCAAGAGCCACCGCGATCCAGGCCAAACACCAGGCCGGGCATTTCCGGAGTGCCGCGATGTTCGTGGGACCACAGGTACAACCCGCGATGGTAGCCATGCACCCGGCCGCGAACCCGTTCAACCGCCGTGCATTCAGGCCGCCAGATCAACGAGCCGTAGGCAAACAGCCACACCGGCCCACCCTTGTGACGGGCCATGGTCGACTGCATCGAGCTGAGTAATTGTTCGTGGGTGAGTTGCGGCCCCAGATCGAGCCGCGGAGGGTAAGCCAGATTCAAAAAAGCAGATTCGATGGCGCTCATGGCGAATAGCGTTCAGCTCCCCGCGGGTGAAGAATTACTTAATAGAACGCACGGCTGTAACAATAAGGCACATAAGTTTTAAGGCAATTTGAATGCCATGGCACAGTTCTTAATTAATTGCCTGGATGAAATATAACCTACCGGAATTTATATAAGTTTATAAATACCGATAGGCTATATAGCAGGTTATAAACCTATAACCCTGTAGGAGCGAGCTTGCTCCGGGCGGCGTTCCGACGATGGACTCAAGAACGCTGCGGGCAGCCTGACTTCCCGCGTAATCGTTAACGACCATCGCGAGCAGGCTCGCTCCTACGGGAGGGTGTAGCATCAGGATCTAGGTGCGTAGGCAAACACGTCGGCGCGCATCTGATGGGCGTCCATTCCCGCCTCTACCAGTGCATCCAGCGTGCCGTAGACCATGGCCGGCGAGCCACTGGCGTACACATGCAGCGGCTTGAGGTCCGGGAAATCTTCACAGACTGCTTCATGCAACATGCCGCAACGCCCTTCCCAACCGCATTGGTCGCTGACGACCTTGTGCAGGAACAGGTTGGGCAATTTCAGCCATTCGTTCCAATGCTCGACTTGATAAAAGTCCTCTGGACGACGCACGCCCCAATACAAATGCACCGGATGCTTGAAACCCGTGGCCCGGCAATGTTCGATCAGGCCGTGGATCTGGCCCATGCCGGTGCCGGCGGCGATCAGCACGAGAGGGCCGTCCGGCAACTCCTCGAGGTGGGTATCGCCAAACGGCAACTCGACCCGCACCATGCTGTTGCGCTGGAGCTGGTCGATCAGGCTCAGCGCACTGGATTCGCGCGCCAGTACGTGGATTTCCAGGTCGCGTCCCGCATGCGGTGCCGAGGCGAGGGAGAAGGCGGACTTTTCGCCGTTCTCGCGTTCGATCATCAGGTACTGCCCGGCGTGATAACGCGGCGGTTTGCCGGCCGGAGCCCGCAGACGCACGCGCCAGGTGTCGCCGCCCACGTCCTTGCACTCAATGACCTGACACGACACGCTGCGCACTGGCAGTTCTCCCAAGGCGAGCACGCCATCCCACAGCACGATGCAGTCTTCCAGCGGCTCCGCTATGCAAGTGTAGAACTCGCCATGATCACGCACATTGCCGGCCTGCTCGACCCGACCTTCCACCAGCAGCGCCGCGCACACGTGGCAATTGCCGTTGCGGCAACTTTGCGGGCATTCGTAGCCCAGTCGTCGCGCGCCATCGAGAATCCGCTCGCCGGGCAATATCTCAAGCACTGCTCCGGAGGGCTGCAAGGTTACACGCATCAATCTATTCCTAACTGATTCCAGATGGCATCGATCCGCTGGGTCACCGCATCGTCCTTGACGATGACACGGCCCCACTCACGGGTGGTTTCGCCCGGCCATTTATGCGTGGCATCAAGGCCCATTTTCGACCCCAGGCCGGACACTGGCGAAGCGAAGTCCAGGTAGTCGATCGGCGTGTTGTCGATCATCACCGTGTCGCGCTTGGGGTCCATGCGCGTGGTGATGGCCCAGATCACGTCGTTCCAGTCCCGGGCGTTGATATCGTCGTCGGTGACGATAACGAACTTGGTGTACATGAACTGTCGCAAAAACGACCAGACACCCAGCATTACCCGCTTGGCATGGCCCGGGTACGACTTTTTCATGGTCACGACGGCCATGCGGTACGAGCAACCTTCGGGTGGCAGGTAGAAATCGGTGATCTCCGGGAACTGCTTCTGCAGGATCGGCACGAACACTTCGTTCAGCGCGACGCCGAGGATCGCCGGCTCATCCGGCGGACGGCCGGTGTAGGTACTGTGGTAGATCGGCTTGATCCGGTGGGTGATGCGCTCGACGGTGAACACCGGGAAGCTGTCGACTTCGTTGTAGTAACCGGTGTGGTCGCCGTACGGGCCTTCATCGGCCATCTCGCCCGGATGGATCACGCCTTCAAGGATGATTTCGGCGGTGGCCGGCACTTGCAGGTCGTTGCCGCGGCATTTCACCAGCTCGGTGCGGTTACCGCGCAGCAGGCCGGCGAAAGCGTATTCGGAAAGGCTGTCGGGCACCGGGGTCACGGCGCCGAGGATGGTCGCCGGGTCTGCGCCCAATGCGACCGATACCGGGAACGGCTGGCCGGGATGCTTCTCGCACCACTCGCGGAAGTCCAGCGCGCCGCCACGGTGGCTCAGCCAGCGCATGATGACCTTGTTGCGACCGATCACTTGCTGACGATAGATGCCGAGGTTCTGGCGATCCTTGTTCGGGCCTTTGGTGACGGTCAGGCCCCAGGTGATCAGCGGACCGACATCGCCCGGCCAACAGGTCTGCACCGGCAACATGGCCAGGTCGACGTCGTCGCCTTCGATGACCACTTCCTGACACACCGCGTCCTTGACGACTTTCGGCGCCATCGAAATGATCTTGCGGAAAATCGGCAGCTTGGACCAGGCATCCTTCAGGCCTTTGGGCGGCTCGGGCTCCTTGAGGAACGCCAGCAGCTTGCCGATCTCGCGCAGCTCGCTGACCGATTCGGCGCCCATGCCCATGGCGACCCGCTCGGGAGTGCCGAACAGGTTGCCGAGCACCGGGATGTCATAGCCTGTCGGTTTTTCGAACAACAACGCCGGGCCTTTGGCCCGTAGCGTGCGATCACACACCTCCGTCATCTCCAACACTGGAGAGACGGGGATCTGGATGCGTTTCAACTCTCCGCGCTGCTCAAGCTGCTGCACGAAATCCCGAAGATCCTTGAATTTCATTGATGATGGCACCCGAAAAATAGGCGTACATCCTACCTGCTCTGCCGGCCGCTGGCAGCTTATCGCTGCTCATCTGGATGCATTCACCTGCCGCTTCCCCGGGTTTGCCTTGGCTTGCAGACTGACAAACAGCGGTTCGAGGATCGGCGCCACCCAACGCGCACCGACTTCCGAGAGGTGATTGTCATCGGTGTACAACGAGTAGCCGCCACGTTCGGCGCGGCACAGGCCGCTCGCATCACATAGCCTTGGCGCCGGAT
Source organism: Pseudomonas sp. GM33 (assembly GCF_000282295.1). NCBI lineage: Bacteria > Pseudomonadati > Pseudomonadota > Gammaproteobacteria > Pseudomonadales > Pseudomonadaceae > Pseudomonas > Pseudomonas sp. GM33. The sequence continues at coordinate 34,100 of NZ_AKJO01000152.1, read as the reverse complement.
CCACCACCTGTACCGCCGGGTCCTGCGCCAGTTGTGCGAACAATTGACTGATGAATGCCTGGCGCTTGTGGTGCTCTGCGAGCGCCAGCCCGACATCGTCGACCGGACGGTCCAGCATTGCCAGACGGGTGAGTCGATACGGTGGACTGAAGGCCTGCAACGGCACCTCTTTTACCAGCCAGACCCGATGCCCGCCGGCACGCAATTGCCCGACTCGCGCACGCAAGCCATCGGCCAGACGTTGTTCGGCGCCGGTACGATCGTAATGCCCGTCAGCGCTTTTCAGAGCGTGACCCAGATCACCTCTGCCGTCGCCATAGAGGTACAGGCTCCAGTGCGCGACCAACACCACATCGCTAACGGCCTGGGGTATCAAGGCCTGTTCAATCCTGTGATTGAATCGGGCACAACGCGCGTCGTGCTCCAGGCCCTCGACTGGCACACATCCCGGAGAACTCGCCAGGACCACGCTGACGCCATGCGCCTTGGCACCGTCCTCGAACACCGGAATCAACGCCGTGGCGTGGCTGTCACCCCAAACCAGCGCCCGGGCTGGACGGTTTTGTGCACCGTAATGGCAGAACAATTTGTCATCCGGCGTCTTGTCGTCCGCCAGGCAGGCCATCAGCTCCGGCCGCCATTCGCGACCCTTGGCGTATTGCAGAGCCTGATGGGACAGGCGCCACGGCAATCCGTCGGTCCAGCGCAGAGCCTGTCCGACCAGCCCGAGCACCAGGATGCCGCAGGCCCCGGCGAGCAAAATCTGCCGACGCCCGGCCAGCAAGCGACGGTCACGCAAAGGCGTCTCGACGAACCGCCACGAGAGGTAGCCCAACACCAGGCTGAGCAGGATCAGCCCGGCAATGTCGAACGCCCCCGACTCACCGATACTGGCGTAGCTGGAAAACACAAACACCGGCCAATGCCACAGGTACCAGGAATAAGAGATCAGCCCGAGAGCGACCATCAGCCGACTGCTCAAAAACTGACCAACCCACGTCTGGCGATGACCGTTGGCAAAAATCAGCGCGACCACGCCGAGGGTTGGCAGCAACGCCGCCGCTCCAGGAAAGGCGGTGGTTTTGTCGTAGCCGAACACGGCCAGCAGGATCAGGGCCATGCCGAGCAGACTCAGAAACTGCGCCACCATCGGCTTCAGACGCCACCCATGCCTGGGCACTACCGCAAGCATCGCCCCTGCCAACAGCTCCCAGGCACGCATTGGCAGCAGGAAGAAGGCTTTTTCCGGATGGTGATGAACGGCCCAGACACTCAAGCCAAAGGACAGCAGTAACAGACCGAACAGCGTCAGTCGCCAATGTTTCAGGCGACTCGACAGCAACGTCAGCAACAGCGGGAAGACGATGTAAAACTGTTCCTCCACCGCCAGCGACCAGGTGTGCAGCAGGGGCTTGAGATCAGAGGCGACATCGAAATAGCCATCCTGGCGCATGAACAGGATGTTTGACACGAAGATCACCTGGTAACGCACCGATCGCCCCAGTTCCTCGTAATCCTTCGGTGCCAGCAAAAACCAGCCGATCGCCAACACCGCGATGATCATCGCGAACAACGCCGGCAAAATCCGCCGCGCACGCCGGGCCCAGAAATCGACGAAGCTGAATTGCCCGGCCTGGCGCTGACTCCAGATGATCGAGGTGATCAGGTAACCGGAAATCACGAAAAACACGTCCACGCCGACAAAGCCGCCGGTAAACCCCGGAACGCCAAAATGAAACAGCACGACAGCGATCACCGCTACTGCGCGCAAGCCGTCGATATCCCTTCGATAAGCCAATGTGCTCATAAACATTAAACCAGTCGGATCTTCGAATTCAGCGCGCTTGAACATCAATTCCGAAGACGACTGCAAACGCGGCTGGTTGAACTGCTAACCAACTGACCCTGGCCGATCCAAAACCTCCCATGACCAGGACAAAAAAGTGCCAGCAAAAAAAATGGCGCCCCACGGGGCGCCATTTTCTTGAACTCAACGGGCGATGTTACTTGCGCTTCATCGACAGGAAGAATTCGTCGTTGGTCTTGGTCGTTTTCAGCTTGTCGACCAGGAACTCGATGGCAGCCACTTCATCCATCGGATGCAGCAGCTTGCGCAGGATCCACATGCGCTGCAGCTCGTCGTCGGCGGTCAGCAACTCTTCGCGGCGGGTGCCGGAACGGTTGATGTTGATGGCCGGGAACACGCGCTTTTCAGCGATGCGGCGATCCAGAGGCAGCTCCATGTTGCCGGTGCCTTTGAATTCCTCGTAAATCACTTCGTCCATCTTCGAGCCGGTTTCAACCAGCGCGGTGGCGATGATGGTCAACGAGCCGCCTTCTTCGATGTTCCGCGCGGCGCCGAAGAAACGTTTCGGTTTCTCCAGGGCATGGGCATCGACACCACCGGTCAGTACCTTGCCGGAGCTCGGGATCACGGTGTTGTAGGCACGGGCCAGACGGGTGATGGAGTCGAGCAGGATCACCACGTCTTTCTTGTGTTCGACCAGGCGCTTGGCCTTCTCGATCACCATTTCGGCAACCTGCACGTGGCGGGTTGGCGGCTCGTCGAACGTCGAGGCAACCACTTCGCCACGCACAGTGCGCTGCATTTCGGTTACTTCTTCCGGACGTTCGTCGATCAGCAGCACGATCAGGTGAACTTCAGGGTTGTTACGCGCGATGTTCGCGGCAATGTTCTGCAGCATGATCGTCTTGCCCGCTTTCGGCGGAGCAACGATCAGACCGCGCTGGCCTTTGCCGATCGGGGCGCACAGGTCGATGACACGACCGGTCAGGTCTTCAGTGGAACCGTTACCGGCTTCCATCTTCATGCGCACGGTCGGGAACAGCGGGGTCAGGTTCTCGAAGAGAATCTTGTTTTTCGCGTTTTCCGGACGGTCGAAGTTGATCGTGTCGACCTTGAGCAGCGCGAAATAACGCTCGCCTTCCTTTGGAGGGCGGATCTTGCCAACGATGGTGTCACCGGTGCGCAAGTTGAAACGACGGATCTGGCTCGGCGAGACGTAGATATCGTCTGGACCGGCGAGATAGGAAGCGTCAGCGGAGCGCAGGAAGCCGAAGCCGTCCTGGAGAATCTCCAGCACGCCATCACCGGAGATTTCCTCACCGCTTTTCGCGTGCTTCTTGAGCAGGGAGAAAATCACGTCCTGCTTGCGCGAACGGGCCATATTTTCTATGCCCATCTGTTCGGCCAATTCGAGCAGTTCGGTAATCGGCTTTTGCTTGAGTTCAGTCAGATTCATATAGGAATGACGTAATCATTTATGGAGGGGGGAAATTAAGCTTTTGGCTTAATGAGGCCGCGCCGCAGAGAAGGCGACAGGATCGCGTACTTATTCGAAAAGGAGTGCGTCGGCGACGGCTAGCAGGGGGCAATGGAGAAACCAGTGCGGGGCCGAATGTACCACCTGAGTTTAGGAGCGTCTAGCCCTGAATACGCAAAAAGCCCCGCTATTTGCGGGGCTTTTCAGGACACTTTGCAGCGACGCTTAGATGTTGGCGTCGAGGAAAGCAGCCAGTTGCGACTTCGACAGTGCGCCGACCTTGGTCGCTTCAACGTTGCCGTTCTTGAACAGCATCAGGGTCGGGATACCACGCACGCCATGCTTGGCCGGGGTTTCCTGGTTCTCGTCGATGTTCAGTTTGGCGACGGTCAGCTTGCCTTTGTAGGTCTCGGCAATTTCGTCCAGAACAGGAGCGATCATTTTGCAAGGGCCGCACCACTCAGCCCAGTAATCGACCAGTACAGCGCCTTCAGCCTTGAGTACGTCGGCCTCGAAGCTAGCGTCGCTAACGTGTTTGATAAGATCGCTGCTCATGGAATTCTCCAGGGTTGTAAGCAAAAAAAACGTGGCCCATCATAGCTGCCCTTCCCTCGTTCAGGAAGGTGCAGTTGATTGAGTCTCACTATGGTGTTCCATGAGTTTGGGTATAGCCCGGGTCACGCCGTGGCGGGAGCGACGAAGGCGATTCCGGTGCGCAACGCCGCGTTGCGCACGTGCTCGTGCATGGCTTTTTGCGCGGCGCCAGAGGCTCGGCGAGCCAGCGCGCGAAGGATCTTGCGGTGCTCCTGCCAGGTTTCCATGGCCCGCTCGGCCCGGATGAACGGTAGTTTCTGGCTTTCCAGGAAGATATCGGCGCTGGCGGTGAGGATACTCAACATTGCCTGATTGCCGCTGGCCAGCAGGATGCGCCGGTGGAATTCGAAGTCCAGGCGCGCCGCCGCTTCGAAATCAGCGGCCTTGAGCTCGTTGCGCATGGCGGCGACATTGTCCTCCAGCGCATCGAGCTCCTCGGTGCTCAAGGTCACGGCCGCCAACCCCGCGGCAAACCCCTCCAGCGCGTAGCGCAACTGGAAGATATCCAGCGGCGAAGCCTGCGCCGCAAACGGCCATCCCGCTGCGGCCTCGCCTCGCGGCAGCTCCACCGGCGCCTGCACGAACACGCCTTTGCCCGGCTGGATGCTGATGACGCCCAGCGCACTCAGGGACGACAGCGCCTCGCGCAAAGAAGCCCGGCTTACGCCCAGCTGTACCGCCAGGTCCCGTTGCGAGGGCAAGGCATCCCCCGGCCCGAAGCCCTGTTCGGTAATCAGTTTGCGGATGGCTTGCAACGCCACTTCGGGTACGGCGCGGGAGATCGAGTTCATGGTTTTCCAGACGAGCCAGGCCAATGTGCGCTCAGTTGTAAAGCTATTCGCGACGCCCGGCAAGTCGTGCCCCATGGGGGTTCGGTGATTTTCCCGGCTGCGCCATCGGGGTGCGAAACACAACCTGACTGTTCAGACCAGTAAGACCGTCCGACACCAGCAAAACCGCGCTCTGGCGCCCCCAAAACCCTATGTTGGCATGGCCCATGCTCTGTCGATCGGCAGAAATCACTTCTTGCCGATTTGGAGATTTGCCATGACCCAGCGTTTCAGCGCCCTCCTCGCCGCCCTGTTTGCCAGCCTGATGCTGACCCAGGCACCCGCCCACGCCGACGGCCTGGAGGAGGTGGTCAAGCGCGGCGTCCTCAAGGTGGCCGTGCCCCAGGACTTCCCGCCCTTCGGCTCGGTCGGGCCAGACATGAAACCCCGCGGCCTCGACATCGACACCGCGAAACTGCTGGCCGACCAGCTCAAGGTCAAACTCGAACTGACTCCGGTCAACAGCACCAACCGCATCCCGTTCCTGACCACCGGCAAGGTCGACCTGGTGATCTCCAGCCTCGGCAAAAACCCCGAGCGGGAAAAAGTCATCGACTTCTCCCGCGCCTATGCGCCGTTCTACCTCGCCGTGTTCGGTCCGCCAGACGCCGACATCAAGACCCTGGACGACCTCAAGGGCAAGACCATCAGCGTCACCCGCGGCGCCATCGAAGACATCGAGCTGACCAAGGTCGCCCCCGAAGGCGTGACCATCAAGCGCTTCGAAGACAACAACTCGACCATTGCCGCGTACCTGGCGGGCCAGGTCGACCTGATCGCCAGCGGCAACGTGGTGATGGTCGCGATCAGCGAGAAAAGCCCGAAACGCGTGCCGGCGCTGAAAGTGAAGCTCAAGGATTCGCCGGTCTACGTCGGTGTGAACAAGAACGAGCCGGCGCTGCTGGACAAGGTCAACCAGATCCTCGTGACCGCCAAGAGCGACGGAGCGCTGGAGAAAAACGCCCTCACCTGGCTGAAAGAACCACTGCCGGCCGACCTCTGATCTCGCGCGCAGGAGAGACGTTATGGCTTATCAGTTCGACTTCTTGCCGGTGGTGAACAACACCGATCTGTTGCTGCGCGGTGCGTTGTTCACCCTTGAGCTGACCGCCATCGGCGCGGTACTCGGCGTAGGGCTGGGCATCGTCGGGGCGTTGGTGCGGGCGTGGAACATCCGGCCTTTCGCGGGGATTTTCGCGGTCTACGTCGAGTTGATCCGCAACACGCCCTTCCTGGTGCAGCTGTTTTTCATCTTCTTCGGCTTGCCATCCTTGGGCGTGCAGATTTCCGAATGGCAGGCGGCGGTGCTGGCGATGGTGATCAACCTCGGCGCCTATTCGACCGAGATCATCCGCGCCGGCATCCAGGCGATCCCCCGGGGTCAACTGGAGGCCGCGGCGGCGTTGGCGATGACGCGCTTCGAAGCGTTCCGCCATGTGGTGCTGCTGCCGGCACTGGGTAAAGTCTGGCCGGCCCTGAGCAGCCAGATCATCATCGTCATGCTCGGCTCGGCGGTGTGTTCGCAGATCGCTACCGAAGAGTTGAGCTTCGCTGCCAACTTCATTCAGTCGCGCAACTTCCGCGCCTTTGAAACCTACGCCCTGACGACCTTGCTCTATCTGTGCATGGCGCTGCTGATCCGCCAGTTGCTGAACTGGATCGGCCAACGGTTCATCGCAAGGAGCAGCCGATGAGTGATTTCACCTTCTGGGACATCGTGCGCAACCTGCTCACCGGCCTGCAATGGACGCTGGCACTGTCGCTGGTGGCGTTCGTTGGCGGCGGGCTGATCGGCTCGCTGATCATGGTCATGCGCATCTCGAGTAAATCCCTGCCGCGCAGCTTTGCCCGCACCTACATCGAACTGTTCCAGGGTACGCCGCTGCTGATGCAGCTGTTCCTGGTGTTTTTCGGCGTGGCCCTTGCCGGACTGGAAATTTCGCCGTGGATGGCGGCGGCGATTGCCCTGACGCTGTTCACCAGCGCCTACCTGGCGGAGATCTGGCGTGGTTGCGTCGAATCGATCCCCAACGGCCAGTGGGAAGCCTCGGCGAGCCTGGCGCTGAACCCGCTGGAACAATTGCACCATGTGATCCTGCCCCAGGCGTTGCGCATCGCCGTGGCGCCGACCGTGGGTTTCTCGGTGCAAGTGGTCAAAGGCACCGCCGTCACTTCGATCATCGGCTTCACCGAACTGACCAAGACCGGCGGCATGCTCGCCAACGCGACCTTCGAACCCTTCATGGTCTACGGCCTCGTCGCCCTCGGCTACTTCCTGCTCTGCTACCCCCTGTCGCTCAGTGCGCGCTACCTGGAAAGGAGACTGCATGCCTCTGCTTAGAATTTCCGCCCTGCATAAATACTACGGCGACCATCATGTGCTCAAAGGCATCGACCTGAGCATCGAGGAAGGCCAAGTGGTGGCGATCATCGGCCGCAGTGGCTCGGGCAAATCCACCTTGCTGCGCACCCTCAACGGCCTGGAGTCGATCAACGATGGTGTGATCGAAGTCGACGGCGAATACCTCGACGCCGCCCGCGCCGACCTGCGCAGCCTGCGACAGAAAGTCGGTATGGTGTTCCAGCAGTTCAACCTGTTCCCGCACCTGACCGTGGGTGAGAACGTCATGCTGGCGCCGCAAGTGGTGCAGAAGGTGCCAAAGGCCAAGGCCGCCGAACTGGCGCGACAGATGCTGGAACGGGTCGGGCTGGGGGAAAAGTTCGATGCCTTTCCGGATCGACTGTCCGGCGGTCAGCAACAGCGGGTGGCGATTGCCCGTGCCCTGGCGATGTCTCCGAAAGTGTTGCTGTGCGATGAAATCACCTCGGCCCTGGACCCGGAGCTGGTCAACGAAGTGCTGAGCGTGGTCCGGCAACTGGCCAGGGAAGGCATGACACTGATCATGGTCACCCACGAAATGCGCTTCGCCCGGGAGGTTGGGGACAAGTTGGTGTTCATGCACCAGGGCAAGGTGCATGAGGTGGGGGATCCGAAAGTTTTGTTCGCCAATCCGCAGACGGCGGAGCTGGCGAACTTCATTGGGATGGTTGAAGCGGCGGTCTGACAAACCTTCAGCGCCAGCGATACCGTCATCGCGAGCAAGCTCGCTCCCACATGGGGCCTGCGCCGGTCGCGGGATTAGAGGCAACCTGGAACCCTGTGGGAGCGAGCTTGCTCGCGATTGACCGCAAAGCGGTCACCTACGCGTTGGCGGCAGCCTTTGATCGTGGCACGATGTCGAGGTTATCGACCGAGACCCCCGACCATGCCGCAATCCCAAGCCAAGAATCTGTCCCTGATCGCCGCAATCGACCTGGGCTCCAACAGCTTTCACATGGTCGTGGCCAAGGCCCAGAACGGCGAAATCCGTATTCTCGAGCGTCTCGGGGAGAAGGTTCAGCTGGCCGCCGGCATCGACGAAGAGCGCCATCTCAACGAAGAATCCATGCAGCGCGGGCTCGATTGCCTCAAGCGCTTTGCCCAACTGATCAACGGTATGCCCACGGGTGCCGTGCGCATCGTTGGCACCAACGCCTTGCGTGAAGCCCGCAACCGCGCCGAATTCATCCGTCGCGCCGAAGAAATTCTCGGCCACCCGGTGGAAGTCATTTCCGGTCGAGAAGAGGCGCGCCTGATCTATCTCGGCGTGTCCCACACCCTCGCCGACACCCCGGGCAAGCGCCTGGTGGCCGACATCGGCGGCGGCAGCACCGAATTCATCATTGGCCAGCGCTTCGAACCCCTGCTGCGCGAAAGCCTGCAGATGGGTTGCGTCAGCTACACCCAGCGCTATTTCAAGGACGGCAAGATCACCCCGGCCCGCTACGCCCAGGCGTACACGGCGGCGCGGCTGGAGATCATGAGCATCGAGCACGCCCTGCACCGCCTGACCTGGGATGAAGCCATCGGCTCCTCGGGCACCATCCGAGCCATCGGTCTGGCGCTGAAGGCTGGCGGCCACGGCACCGGCGAGGTCAACGCCGAAGGCCTGGCCTGGCTCAAGCGCAAACTGATGAAGCTGGGCGACGTCGAAAAAATCGACTTCGAAGGTATCAAGCCGGATCGCCGGGCGATCTTCCCGGCGGGCCTGGCGATTCTCGAGGCGATCTTCGACTCCCTCGAACTGCAACGCATGGATCACTGCGAAGGCGCCCTGCGCGAAGGCGTGCTCTATGACCTGTTGGGCCGCCATCATCACGAGGACGTGCGCGAACGCACCCTCACCTCGCTGATGGAGCGCTACCACGTCGATCAGGAACAGGCGGCACGTGTCGAGCGCAAGGCGCTGCACGCGTTTGACCAGGTGGCCGAAGACTGGGACCTGGAAGACGGCGTCTGGCGCGAACTGCTCGGCTGGGCGGCCAAGGTCCATGAAGTGGGCCTGGACATTGCTCACTACCAGTACCACAAGCACGGCGCCTACCTGATCGAGCACTCGGACCTCGCCGGGTTCTCCCGCGAAGACCAGTTGATGCTCGCGCTGCTGGTACGCGGCCACCGGCGCAACATTCCCAAGGACAAATTCGCCGAGTTCGGCGACGACGGTATCAAGCTGATCCGCCTGTGCGTGCTACTGCGCTTTGCGATCCTGTTCCACCACATCCGAGGCACCCAGCAAATGCCCCAGGTGGAACTGAACGCCCACGGCAACCACCTGGAAGTGGTGTTCCCGGAGAACTGGCTGGACGAAAACCAGCTGACCCAGGCCGACTTTGAAATTGAAGCGCAATGGCTGACCCGGGTCGACATCGTGTTGACCGCCCGCTGAAATTGAAAAAGGCCTTCTTCGGAAGGCCTTTTTTTATCCACGATACAGCAGTCGATGTTCACCCCTGTGGGAGCGAGCTTGCTCGCGATGACGGCATGTCAGGCAACGAAGTGTCGATTGACGGTCCGCTATCGCGAGCAAGCTCGCTCCCACAGGTTGCTGGCGTTACCGAACCGCCAGAATCGGACTGCCCAAACGCTCCAGCAATGTCGCCTGGGCGCTGCGCGGGTTCTGGTTGCCGGTCGGTGTGTTACGGATGTAACGACCGTCCGGCTGCAGGCTCCAGCTGTGGGTGTTATCGGTCAGATACAGCTCCAGCTCTTTCTTGACCCGCATGATCAGCTTCTTGCCTTCCACCGGGAAGCAAGTCTCGACGCGCTTGTCGAGGTTGCGTTCCATCCAGTCGGCACTGGACAGGAACATCTGCTCGTCGCCGCCGTTGAGGAAGTAGAAGACCCGGGTGTGCTCCAGGAAACGACCGATGATCGAACGCACATGGATGTTGTGGGAAACCCCGGCGATGCCCGGCCGCAGGCAGCACATGCCACGCACCACCAGATCGATGCGCACGCCTGACTGGCTGGCCTTGTACAGCGCGCGGATGATCTTCGGATCGGTCAGCGAGTTGAACTTGGCGATGATGTGCGCCGGTTTGCCGTCGAGGGCGAACTGGGTTTCCCGGGCAATCATGTCGAGCATGCCCTTTTTCAGGGTGAACGGCGCGTGCAACAACTTCTTCATGCGCAGCGTCTTACCCATGCCGATCAACTGGCTGAACAGTTTGCCGACGTCTTCGCACAAGGCGTCGTCGGAGGTCAGCAGGCTGTAGTCGGTGTACAGGCGGGCGTTGCCGGCGTGGTAGTTACCCGTACCGAGGTGCGCGTAACGCACGATCTCGCCCGCTTCGCGACGCAGGATCAGCATCATCTTGGCGTGGGTCTTGAAGCCGACCACGCCGTAGATCACCACCGCACCGGCCGCTTGCAGTCGGCTGGCCAGTTGCAGGTTGGATTCTTCGTCGAACCGCGCACGCAATTCGATCACCGCCGTGACTTCCTTGCCGTTACGCGCCGCATCCACCAGCGCATCGACGATTTCCGAGTTCGCGCCGGAGCGGTACAGGGTCTGGCGCACCGCCAGCACGTGTGGGTCCTTGGCGGCCTGGCGCAGCAGGTCGACCACCGGGGTGAACGACTCGAAGGGGTGCAGCAGCAGGATGTCCTGCTTGCTGATCACACTGAAAATGTTCTCGCTGTTCTGCAGCAGTTTCGGGATCTGCGGGGTGAACGGCAGGTATTGCAGCTCGCGCTGGCTGTCCAGGCCGGTGATGCTGAACAGCCGCGTCAGGTTCACCGGACCGTTGACCTGGTACAACTCGGTCTCGCTCAGGTTGAACTGCTTGAGCAGGTAGTCGGACAGGTGTTTCGGGCAAGTGTCGGCCACTTCCAGGCGCACTGCGTCACCGTAGCGGCGGGAGAACAGCTCGCCGCGCAAGGCGCGGGCCAGGTCTTCGACGTCTTCGGAGTCCAGCGCGAGGTCGGCGTTGCGGGTCAGGCGGAACTGGTAGCAACCCTTGACCTTCATGCCCTGGAACAGGTCATCGGCGTGAGCGTGGATCATCGACGACAGGAATACATAGTTGTCGCCGGCGCCGCCGACCTCTTCCGGCACCTTGATGATGCGCGGCAGCAGACGTGGCGCCGGGATGATCGCCAAACCGGAGTCGCGACCGAAGGCGTCGATACCTTCGAGCTCGACGATGAAGTTCAGGCTCTTGTTCACCAGCAAGGGGAACGGGTGCGTAGGGTCAAGGCCGATGGGGGTGATGATCGGTGCGATCTCGTCGCGGAAATAGCGGCGCACCCAGGTCTTGAGCTTGGTCGTCCAATTGCGGCGACGGATGAAGCGGACCTGATGCTTCTCCAGTTCCGGCAACAGAATGTCGTTGAGGATCGCGTACTGACGGTCGACGTGACCGTGTACCAGTTCGCTGATGCGCGCCAGCGCCTGATGCGGTTGCAGACCATCGGCGCCCGCCTGTTCACGGGCGAAGGTGATCTGCTTCTTCAGGCCGGCGACGCGAATTTCGAAGAACTCGTCCAGGTTGCTGGAGAAGATCAGCAGAAACTTCAGCCGCTCCAGCAATGGGTAGGACTCGTCCAGCGCCTGCTCCAGCACGCGGATGTTGAACTGCAGTTGTGACAGTTCGCGGTGGATGTACAGGCTGCTGTCATCCAGACCGGGAATGGCCACCGCCGGTGCTGCCGCAGCGGGTTCGACGACCGCCGCGGGCGGAGCTGGCTCCAGCTCCGGCGGGGTCTCGTCGACTTGCTCCACCACCGGTTGAGCGTCTTTTACGGCAACTTCAGTGAGTACTTCGGTATTCATCGAATGTTCCTGGGAGGGCTATTTCTGCTCTCGTAACAATTGAGCGGCACGAACGGCAAAGTACGTCAGGATGCCATCGGCGCCTGCACGTTTGAAAGCGGTCAGCGACTCAAGGATAACCCCTTCGCTCAACCAGCCATTCTGGATCGCCGCCATGTGCATGGCGTATTCGCCGCTGACTTGATAGACAAACGTCGGCACTTTGAATTCTTCTTTGACCCGGCACAGGATGTCGAGGTACGGCATGCCCGGCTTGACCATGACCATGTCCGCACCTTCTGACAAGTCCGCCGCGACTTCGTGCAGGGCTTCGTTGCTGTTGGCCGGGTCCATCTGATAGGAGGCCTTGTTGGCCTTGCCCAGGTTCAACGCCGAACCGACCGCATCACGGAACGGGCCGTAATAGGCACTGGCGTACTTGGCCGAGTAGGCCATGATCCGCACGTTGACGTGACCGGCCACTTCAAGGGCTTCGCGAATCGCCTGGATGCGACCGTCCATCATGTCCGATGGGGCCACGACCTGAGCGCCGGCTTCGGCGTGGGACAGGGCTTGCCTGACCAGTGCGTCGACGGTGATGTCGTTCTGCACGTAGCCTTCTTCATCAAGAATGCCGTCCTGACCGTGGGTGGTGAACGGATCCAGGGCCACGTCGGTGATCACGCCCAGCTCAGGGAATTGCGCACGCAGGGCGCGGGTGGCGCGCTGGGCGATGCCCTCCGGGTTCCAGGCCTCTTCAGCATCCAGAGACTTGAGTTCCGAAGGTGTCACCGGGAACAGCGCCAGCGCCGGAATCCCCAGTTCGACCCACTTGGCCGCCTCTTCCAGCAACAGGTCGATGGTCAGGCGTTCGACGCCCGGCATCGAAGCCACCGCTTCGCGACGGTTTTCACCGTCCAGAACGAACACCGGCAGGATCAGGTCATCGACGGTCAGGACGTTTTCGCGGACCAGTCGACGCGAGAAGTCGTCACGACGGTTGCGGCGCAGACGGGTTGCGGGGAACAGACGGTTGGCGGGGGTAAAGCTCACGGCAGACTCCTGAGCCCGCGCAGACGGGCGAGCGTGACAGTTATAAGTGCCCATTATGACGAACGTATGACAGTTATGTGCACCCTGCGACGTGTAGCCGCATTCCATTGTCGTTGTAGGAAATGTTCACGTCGAGACACATTTGGACACTTTCCTGAATGTGTCCGAAGGGTTAGGCTGCGCGTTCATTTCGCCAGCACCCAGACAATGCTCCAACAATTTCTGCATGACTTCGGCTACTTTGCCCTTTTTCTAGGCACGTTCTTCGAAGGCGAAACCATCCTGGTACTCGCGGGCTTCCTCGCGTTCCGTGGATACATGGACATCAACCTGGTGGTGGTCGTGGCCTTCTTCGGTAGCTATGCCGGCGACCAACTGTGGTATTTCCTGGGACGCAAGCACGGTCGAAAACTGCTGGCGCGCAAGCCGCGCTGGCAGATGATGGGTGACCGGGCGCTGGAACACATTCGCAAGCATCCGGACATCTGGGTACTGAGCTTCCGCTTCGTTTACGGCTTGCGTACGGTCATGCCGGTGGCCATCGGGCTGTCGGGCTATCCGCCGGGGCGTTACCTGCTGCTCAACGGCATTGGCGCGGCGATCTGGGCCGCCGCCCTGGCGGCGGCCGCGTACCATTTCGGCGCAGTGCTCGAAGGCATGCTCGGCAGTGTGAAGAAGTACGAACTTTGGGTGCTCGGCGCCCTGCTGGTCCTGGGCCTCGTGCTGTGGCTGCGCCGGCGCTTCAAGAATGCCCGCCTGGCCAAGCAGGTCTATGCCGACGAGCAGGCCCTGAAAGCTGCGCGGACCAATACCGAAGGCCCTACGACGCCAACCGAGTGATGCGGCTTCTGCAACAGTAGAGACCGATGCCGCTCAACAGGCTGTAACTGAGCAGGCCGACCCAGCCCACGGCGCTGGTCGGCCACAGCCCCACCATCGGGGCCAGCCATGCCAATGGCAGATTCGACGCCAGCCGCACCAGCTCCAGCTTCAACGCCCACGGGCGATTCTCCAGGGCCACGCCCAGCACAAACAGACCGAACGCCACCGCTCCCCAGCCCAGTACCAGGGCGGCGACTGACAGCTTCGGTTCGAGATTCATCAAGTAGCTGCCCAGTGCGATATAGACGCAGAACTGCAACAGGACGTAGCGCTGCTGACGCCCGTCCAGCGGCACCTCGAATTTGCGGAACTGGTTCAGGTCCGGCTTGTTCATCGGGTATCTGGCCGCCACGTCCGCCGGGCGCCAGCCCGTGCGCATGAACCAGATCCGCAGCTTGTCCCAGGTGCTTTCGGCACGCCGCGCATCGGCCCACAACTGCGCGTAGAACTGCACGTTCGCCCACAGGGGATTCCAGCTCGCCAGCGGGGTGGTCACGCCGAAGACCACTGGCTCGTTATCGTCTTCTTCCTGGAACGAGCCAAACAGACGGTCCCAAATAATGAACACGCCGCCGTAGTTGCGATCCATGTAGAGAGCGTTCTGTGCATGGTGGGCCCGATGATTGGATGGCGTGACAAAAAACCATTCGAACCAGCCAAGCTTGGGAATGTGCCGCGTATGCACCCAGAACTGATACAGCAGGTTTAGCGCCGCGACACTGACGAACACCAGCAGCGGCACGCCAAACACTGCCATCGGCAGATAGAAGATCCAGCCCAGGAGGAATCCGGTACTGGTCTGGCGCAACGCCGTGGACAGGTTGTAGTCCTCGCTCTGGTGATGCACAGAATGCGCGGCCCAGAGAATGTTGCGCTCGTGGCCCAGGCGATGCAGCCAGTAGTAGCAGAAATCGTAGAAGACGAAGGCAAACACCCAGGTCCAGACGCTATCGGCCGACAATTCGAACAGCGCCAGATGCTGGAAGGCGAACGCGTAGGTCACCACTCCAATGCCTTTGGTCAGCAGTCCCGTGGTGGTCGACAGCACGCCGGTGCTGATGCTGTTGATCGCGTCAGCCACCCGATAGTTGCTCACCCCGCGCCTGCGGTCGGCCAGCAGCTCGAGGGCGATCAGCACAAAGAAGAACGGCACCGCGTACAGAATGAAGTCCATGACGCGCCCTGATCGGAATCCTGAGGACAAATGCTATGTGTAACCGCGAATTAACCCTATGGCAACGAGTGACAAATTAGTGGACATTTAACGCCATGAATCTGGAGAAAAGCCCATGAGCAAAAAAGTTGCAGTGATCCTTTCCGGTTGTGGCGTGTACGACGGCGCCGAGCTCCACGAGAGCGTCATCACCCTGCTGCGCCTGGATCAACGCGGGGCGCAGGTGCAGTGCTTCGCACCGAACATCGCGCAATTGCATGTCATCAATCACCTGACCGGCGAAGAAATGCCCGAATCGCGCAACGTGCTGGTCGAGTCGGCGCGGATTGCCCGGGGCAACATCCAGGACATCCGTGACGCGAACGTCGATGACTTCGACGCGTTGATCGTGCCCGGCGGCTTCGGCTCAGCCAAGAACCTGTCCAACTTCGCCATTGAAGGCGCCGGCTGCACCGTTCAACCGGATGTCCTGGCCCTGACCGAAGCCTTTGCCGAAGCCGGCAAGCCGGTGGGGTTGATGTGCATTTCCCCTGCCCTGGCGGCCAAAATCTACGGTCCCGGCGTCACCTGCACCATTGGCAATGACACCGACACCGCTGCCGCGATGAACAAGATGGGCGCGACCCATACCGATTGCGCGGTCAGTGACATCGTCGAAGACAAGGCACGCAAACTGGTGAGCACCCCGGCCTACATGCTGGCGCAATCGATCAGTGAAGTGGCCTCGGGGATCAACAAGCTTGTAGACCGCGTACTGGAACTGACCCACGAAAACGACGCCTGACACCCTTCAAAAATGTGGGAGCGAGCTTGCTCGCGATGGGGCCAACACATTCAACTTTGATGTTGTCTGTAAGTCCGCTATCGCGAGCAAGCTCGCTCCCACAAGGTTCGCCGCAGGTCTCAAGAATTGCGGGCCAGCCGTGTGAGGATCCGGTCCAGCGCATTGGCAAACGCCTGCTTCTCACGCTCGCCAAACGGCGCTGGCCCACCCCCCATCTGCCCCTGTTCGCGCAAATCGGTGAACAGGTTGCGCACCGCCAGCCGCTCGCCCATATTCTGCGCATCAAATTCCTTGCCCCGTGGGTCGAGCGCTGCCACGCCCTTCTTCACCAGACGATCGGCCAGCGGCACATCGCTACAGATCACCAGTTCACCAGGCACCGCGTGCTCCACCAGGTAATCGTCCGCCGCATCCGGGCCGCTCGGCACCACGATCAGCTTGACCAGCGCCAGCCCCGGTTTGGTCTGCGGCTGCCCGGCCACCAGCACCACTTCGAACTGGCGCTTGAGGGCGAACTTCACCACCAGATCCTTGGCTGCCCGTGGGCAGGCATCGGCGTCGATCCACACACGCATTGTATATTCCTCTGTTGAAAAGCATCGCGGGCAAGCCCGCTCCCACAGGTTAGCGCTAAACCTGTGGGAGCGGGCTTGCCCGCGAATGTGAGCGCAGCGAATGCTGTTGTTTAAGAAGCCTGCACCCGCTGCTTCTCAACCACCCGGCTACGACCATACAACACGACAATCGCAATGATCGCCACGGCCTGAGCACTCAGCGAGTAGGCATCGGCGTGGATCCCCAGCCAGTCAAAGTCAAAGAACGGCACCGGCCGCGTGCCGAAAATCCCGGCTTCCTGCAGCGCTTTCACGCCATGCCCGGCAAACACCACCGACAAGGCGCACAGCAGACCCGCATTGATGCTGAAGAACAGCGCCAGCGGCAACTTCGCCGAACCGCGCAAAATCACCCAGGCCAGGCCGACCAGCAGCACCACCGCCGTGGCCCCACCGGCCAACACGGCGTTGTGCCCTGCGGGACCTGCCTGCAGCCACAGAGTTTCGTAGAACAAAATCACTTCGAACAGTTCGCGATACACCGAGAAAAACGCCAGGGTCGCGAAGCCGAAACGCCCACCGCCACCCACCAGGCTGGACTTGATGTAATCCTGCCAGGCCGCCGCGTGACGACGGTCATGCATCCACACGCCCAGCCACAGCACCATGACACTGGCAAACAACGCCGTCGCGCCTTCTAGCAACTCGCGCTGCGAACCACTGACATCAATCACATAGGCTGCCAGCGCCCAGGTGCCCAACCCGGCCAGAAATGCCAGGCCCCAACCGACGTTGACGCTGCGCACCGCCGCCTGTTGGCCCGTGTTACGCAGGAAGGCCAGGATCGCCGCCAGCACCAGGATCGCTTCCAGACCTTCGCGCAGCAGAATCAGCAAGCCGGAAATGTAACTCAGCGACCAGCTCAAACCGTCGCTGCCCAACAAGCCGGCCGATGCCTTCAACTTGTCCTTGGCCACGTCCAGGCGTTGCTCGACCTCGCTCACCGGCAAGCCGTCCTGCAACGACTGACGGTAGGCCATCAGGGATTTTTCCGTGTCTTTACGCACGTTGGCGTCAATGTTGTCCAGCGAGCTCTCGACCAGCTCGAAGCCTTCCAGATACGCCGCTACCGATAAATCATAAGCCTGATCATGCTCACCGGCACGATACGCCGCGATGCTCTTGTCCAAGGTAGCTGCCGTATAGTCGAGCAGTTGTGCCGGACCACGCTTGACCTGGGGCGGTTGCGCCCGCTGGGCACGGAAGGTCGCGGCGGCTTGCGGACCTTCGACGGCCTGTACTTCGGCCGGGGTCTGACGAGCGAGGTCGGCGATGTTGTAGGTCTTTTCAGCCTTGGCCGTCGCCGGGTCAACACTGAAGCTGGCGATATAGGTGGCCAGGTCCCAACGCTGACGATCATCCAGCTGGTCGGCGAAAGCCGGCATGTCAGTGCCTTCAATGCCTTGGCCTAGGGTGCTGTAGATCGCGTAGAGGCTCAGGCGGTCCAGCCGTGAGGCATTACGCAGATCGGTCGGCGCTGGGGTCATGCCGACGCCCGCCGGGCCGTCGCCGGCCCCTGTATCGCCATGGCAGACCGAGCAATGCTGAGCGTACAGCGGCGCGCCCCGTACCGGGTCCGGAGTAATGACCGGGGCCTGGCTGACTTCATAGGCCACGGCCAGCTTCGCACCCAGTTGCCGGGCCTGGCGTGCGACGTCGGCACCGTCCTGATGGGCGTCGATGGAATTTCCCAGCGCGGCCAGGCTTTGCTCCAGCGCGGCTTTTTCCGGCTTGGCCGGCATGGCTGCAATCAGACCGCCCAGGGTCCTGACCGACTCTTGCTGCGCGCGAAATCCGGACGGGTCCGTGATGCTGCCCGACTGTACCGTGCCCGGGTAATCCGCGCCGATGTAGTCGAGCAAGTGCAGCGCCTGCGGCGTACCTTCGGCGGAGGCAGCCAGCAGTTGAAAGCTGCACGCAGCCAACAGCGGCAGCAACAGCCAGGCCAGGAAACGGGAGGGGGCAATCATGAATGAATCTCAATTTGAAAAACGAAGTTACATATTGTTATCGCCCAACGGGTTTCGCTCAAGCTTTGTTGATACTTCTTCGTAATTGCATTGGTTTCGGGAACGGCTCCCCAAACGAAAAAGGCGACCAAGGTCGCCTTTTTTTGTCAGTCGCCGTTTTACACGGCGGCTCTGCGCAACGTCGCCATAAACGCCGCCGCCCCGATGAACAGCCCGGCAAATGTCCGGTTCATGCGTTTTTGCTGTTTTGGTGTGCGTAGCAGACGCAGCACTTTGGACGCCAGACCCGTGTAGCCGGCCATGACGATCAGGTCGACGAAGACCATGGTCACGCCGATCACCAGGTACTGGATCAGCAGCGGAGCATGGGGGTCGATGAACTGCGGCAGCACCGCCAGCATGAACACCAACGCCTTGGGGTTGCTGATGTTCACCAGAAAACCACGGAACACCAGGGCCATCGGCTTGCCGATCTGGCGCACCGCCGCGTCATCGCTCATATCGCTGGGCAGCGCACGCCATTGCTTGATCGCGAGGTAAACCAGGTACGCCACGCCAAACCATTTGATGGCGTAGAAGGCCGTGGCCGACGCGGTGAGAATGGCGCCGACACCGGCACCGACGATGGCGATCTGCAAAGCCAGGCCCAGTTGCAGGCCCAGGGCGTTCCAGTAGCCGCGCCAGAAGCCGTATTGCAGACCGCTGGACATCGACGCAATGGCGCCGGCACCGGGGGACAGGCTGATCACCCAGCAGGCGGCAAAAAACGCCAGCCATGTTTGAAGCTCCATTGCACACCTCGACTTGGACTCGTGACAGACGTCTAAGCTAATGCGGCTTTGGTTGGATGACTACCGAATTTTTGTAGGACATGGCGACGGCCGACCAGCGTTCAGTGCTTGAGGGCCCTTTCGCGAGCAAGCCCGCTCCCACATCAGACCGATGTCGCTAATAAGAACGCGATCACCTGTGGGAGCGGGCTTGCTCGCGAAAGCGGTGTATCAGGCAGCAGAAGGTTTACTTTTCAAACCCGCTGGAAGGAAACACATCCGTCCCGCGCCAGCGCCGCACCGAACGCTGGAAGAACAAACTGTTGGGCACCTGCACCATGGCGCTGCCGGTTCCGACTTCTTCGGCCTCGAGCAACGTGGTGTAAAGAAGATTGATCGCCACCACCCGACCTTTGACGCCGGGCTTGTCGGTGGTGTCCACCAACTCGACCACGTCACCTATGCGGAACGGGCCGACGGTAAAGATCAGGATCGCGCACAACAGGTTCGAGAGCACGCTCCACATGGCAAAAAACGCCACCGCCGCGACCGCGACGAACCCGGACAACGCGGTCCAGAGTACCGTGGCCGATACACCGAGTCGCTCAAGGACGAAAATCAGCGCGCTGCCCATGATCAGCCAGCGCAAGCCGCCCCGCAGCGGCATCATCAATTGCGGCGGAAACGGGTAACGCTCACCTAGACGGGTCAGGCCTTTGGCGACGAAGCGCTGGGTGAAGTAGCCGGCGAGCAGGATCAGCAGGATTTGCACGCCGAGCCAGATCGGCTCGACCCACACCGCCGGCAACGGCAGCTTGAAGGCGTCCATCAGGACAGTGCCTCCAACTCCGCCTGCATGCTTTCCAGCAATTCCAGGGCTTCCATCCACGCTTCTTCCAGCTCCGCTTCACGCACTTTCAGCTTGGCCTGTTCGGCCAGCAGGTCACGCAATTCGTTCTTGCGCGCCGGCTCGTAGATGTCGCTGTCGCCGAGGCTGGTATCGACCTTCGCCAGTTTTTCGTGGAGCTTGCCCAGTTCGGCTTCGAGCTTGTCCGCCTCACGCTTGTGTGGGGCCAGTTGCTGACGCAACGCCGCTGCGGCCTGACGCTGGGCTTTCTTGTCGGTCTTGTCCGGATTGACCGGGGTGCTGCTGACCGGGGCATTGCGCTGGCGATACTCCACCAGCCAGCGGGTGTAGTCCTCCAGGTCGCCGTCGAACTCTTCGACCTTGCCATCCGCCACCAGATAGAAATTGTCGGTGGTGCTTTTGAGCAAATGACGATCGTGAGAGACCACCAGTACCGCACCACTGAACTCCTGCAGGGCCATGGTCAGCGCCAGGCGCATTTCCAGGTCCAGGTGGTTGGTCGGTTCGTCGAGCAGCAACAGGTTCGGCCGATCCCAGGCAATCAAGGCCAGGGCCAGGCGCGCTTTCTCGCCACCGGAGAAATTCAGCACCGGCTCGTCGATCCGCGCGCCACGGAAGTCGAAACCGCCGAGGAAGTCGCGCAGGGTCTGTTCGCGCTCGGTCGGTGCCAGGCGCTGCAAGTGCAGCAACGGGCTGGCTTTAGAGTCCAGAGAGTCGAGCTGATGCTGGGCGAAGTAACCGACCACGGTGTTCTCGCCACGGGTCAGGCGACCGGCCAATGGCGAGAGTTCACCGGCGAGGTTCTTGATCAGGGTCGATTTACCGGCACCGTTAGGGCCGAGCAGACCGATTCGCGCACCCGGGGTCAGTTGCAGCTTGACCTTCTCCAGCACGGCTTTGTCACCGTAACCCAGGCGGGCATCGGACAGGTCGATCAGCGGGCTGGAAATTTTCTGCGATTCGCGGAAGACAAAGTCGAACGGCGAATCGACGTGGGCAGCGGTCAGCTCTTCCATCCGCTCCAGGGCCTTGATCCGGCTCTGGGCCTGACGGGCCTTGGTGGCCTGGGCCTTGAAGCGGGCGATGTAGCTTTCCATGTGCGCACGTTGCGCCTGCTGCTTCTCGTAGGCTTGCTGTTGCTGGGCCAGGCGTTCGGCACGGGCACGCTCGAAGGCGCTGTAGCCACCGCGGTACAGGGTGATCTTGCGCTGATCGACGTGGGCCACGTGGTCAACCACGGCATCGAGGAAGTCCCGATCGTGGGAGATCAGCATCAGGGTGCCCGGATAGCTCTTGAGCCATTCCTCAAGCCAGATAATGGCGTCGAGGTCCAGGTGGTTGGTCGGTTCGTCGAGCAGCAGCAGGTCCGACGGGCACATCAAAGCCTGCGCCAGGTTCAGACGCATCCGCCAGCCACCGGAGAAATCCCCGACCTGACGATCCATCTGCTCGTTGGTGAACCCAAGACCGGCCAGCAACTTGCGTGCCCGGGCGTCGGCGGTGTAACCGTCGGCGCTGTCGAGTTCCGAATGCAGGCGGGCCTGTGCGGCACCGTCATGGGCCGCTTCGGCTGCCGCCAGGTCGCGTTGCACCTGACGCAGGCGCAGGTCGCCATCGAGCACGTAGTCGACCGCCAGGCGTTCGAGGGTGTCGACCTCCTGGCGCATGTGGGCGATACGCCAGTCGGCCGGCAGGAAGCAATCACCCGAGTCCGGGTGCAGTTCGCCCCGAAGCAAGGCGAACAGGCTCGATTTGCCGGCGCCATTGGCACCGATGAGGCCGGCTTTCTGGCCGGCGTGCAGGGTCAGCTCGGCGTCTTCTAGCAGACGTTGCGGGCCACGCTGTAAAGTCAGGTTCTGAAGTCGAATCATAATGGCGGCGGAGTCTACCAGCTTCGCTCGCAACTGGCGCGAGTAGCACTATGTCCTCTGACCTGTGGAGCTTTTCCCTGACCACCTACGCCCGTCCCGGTGTTGAGCAGGCATGCCTGCAATTGCAGTCGGCGGGGGTCAATGTGTGTCTGTTGCTGTGTGGTGCGTGGCTGGGACAACGAGGCGTGGCCTGCAATGAACAGCGCTTGCAGCAACTACGCAGCGTGGCCCTGGCGTGGGACACCGATGTCGTACGGCCGTTACGTACCTTGCGCACACAATGGAAGGTCGGGGCTGCGCAAGACGCAGATCTGCATGCTCTGCGTGAACAAGTGAAGGCACTCGAGCTGGAAGCCGAACGACATCTGTTTTTGCGACTGGAGAGTGCGGCGCAGAGTTGGCCGCAAAGTGCCGAGACCGATCTGGCGGCCTGGCTGGAAGGTGCGACGGCCGAGGCCGCCCACCTGCACCGCGACGCGCTGCATCAGCTGCGCGTCGCGGCAACCGGCACTTAGGAAGCGCTGGTTGGGGTGGTTGCTGCGATCGATGCGGCGGCCGGCGTTGGCGCTGGCGTGGCTGTCGAGGTGGCTGCTGCCAAAGCAGACGTTGCCGCCGGAGCCGGGTTGGCTGGCTTGGCAACTGGTGCGGTGGCTGGTTTGGCAACCGGTGCGGTGGCTGGCTTGGCGGCAACCGGCTTCTTCACTGCAGGTTTGGCTGCGGGTTTTGCAGCAGGTTTTGCAGCAGGTTTTGCAGCAGCCGGTTTGGCGGCAACTGGCTTGGCAGCGGCCGGCTTGGCTGCTGGTTTAGCTGCAGCTGGTTTTGCAGCTGGTTTTGCGGCTGGTTTTGCGGCTGGTTTTGCAGCAGGTTTGGCAGCCGCTTTTACAGCAGGTTTTGCCGCTGGCTTGGCTGCTGGTTTAGCGGCCGGTTTTGCAGCGACAGGTTTTGCAGCCGGCTTGGCAGCAGGTTTCGCAGCTGGTTTCGCAGCAGCGGTGCGGGCAGCTGGTTTAGCGGCCGGTTTTGCAGCTGGTTTTGCAGCGGCGGTTTTAGCCACGGCAGGTTTGGCAGCCGTGGTTTTAGCAGCCGGTTTTGCGGCGCTGGCAGCGGCCGGTTTTCTCGCTGCAGGTTTGGCAGCAGGTTTGGCTGCGGCGGTTTTAGCTACTGGTTTGGCAGCGGCCGGCTTTGCAGCAGCAGGCTTGGCCGGTGCTTTTGCAGCAGCCGGTTTGGCAGCGGCTTTCTTCGCAGGTGCCGCAGCAGGCTTGGCCGCGCGCAGGGACAACACCTTGCCGACAGCCTCTTGTACACGACCGACACCCTGGGCCAGTTTCAGGCTTTCCTGGGCATCGCGCTTGAGTTGCAGAATGTAGCCGCGGGTTTCCGATTGACGATCCTTGAGAGCATCGAGCAACTCCTCAAGATCGGTTACTGCGCCCTTGGCCTTGGCTTGCGCCTTGGCTTTTCCGGCCGCCGCAGCGTCCTGCAATTTGGTGCGGGATTTGTGCAGTTTTTCTTGCGCTTTTCCGCGCTGCTTTTCCAGTTTGGCGAGCAGTTTTTCAGCATCAGCCAAGGCTTCGGAACAAGCGGTTTCCAGATGCTCGAGCAGGCTGCCCGAGAGTTGTTGGAGCAGGTGCAATGGAGTGCTTACTGGCTTCTTGGTGGCCGACATGGTTTACCTCCTGGCTGAAGTGAGTGCGGCTCATACTAGACCTCTGCAGCAACCGCCGCTAGGGCATGTTGACACTATCGAAAGCGTTGTGTTGCAAAGGACTGAAAAACTTCTGCGTCGACGCGAAAGCAGTTCACCGTTGCGCGCATTCTCACTGGCATAATCGCCCGCAATTCAGGTCGGAGAGTGCCCATGTCGCGCTGCCTTTTTTTATCACTGTGTGTGTTCTTTTCGGTGGCCCAGGCCGCCGAAACAACACCGGAAAATGAAGCCCACGATCTCGCTTACAGCCTGGGTGCGAGCCTTGGCGAACGCTTGCGCCAGGAGGCTCCCGATCTGCAACTCCAGGCACTGGTCGAGGGATTGCAACAAGCCTATCAGGGCAAGCCGCTGGCGCTGAAAGACGAGCAGATCCAGCAGATATTGACCGAACATGAAGCGCGGATTGCCATGCAGTCAGCCGAGCCGCAAAGTGAATTGGCACTGGAAAAGGAACAGCGTTTTCTCGCCGCCGAGAAAGCCAGGCCCGGCGTGCGCGAACTGGCTGACGGCGTGCTGCTGACCGAGTTGACGCCGGGCGCTGGCGCCAAGGCAGGACCCAACGGCAAGGTGCAGGTGCTGTACATAGGTCGCTTGCCCGACGGCACGGTGTTCGATCAGAACAGTCAGCCTCAATGGTTCAGTCTCGACAGCGTGATCGCCGGATGGCGCAGCGCCTTGCAAAACATGCCGGTCGGGGCGAAATGGCGACTGGTGATTCCCTCGGCCCAGGCCTATGGCGCCGAGGGTGCCGGTGACGTGATCGCACCGTTCACACCACTGGTGTTTGAAATCGAATTGCGCGGTGCCAATGGCTGACGACACAAACGAAAAACGGCGTGCCTTGGCACGCCGTTTCGGGATCTTGCAGAAAGCGCTTCAGGCCTGAACCGAATCGGCTTCCTTGTGCGCCGTGTGCAGCACTTCGATCAGGCAGTCTTCCAGCTCGAAGCGTTCATGCAACAGTCCGCCGAGTGTTTTGAACTCTTCGGCGACACACTTTCCTGCATCACACAGGTCATTGAACGCGAGCAGCTTTTCGGTGATGACGTCGATGCGCGGGTAGATCGTCTCGGCGAGCTCCAGGCCACGCTTGTCGTTGAAGGCCTTGGCCTCCCCCGTCAGTTGCTCGTAGATCTCGAAGTGCCCGGCCGATACATAATCGACCAGCACGCCGCAGAATTCCTGCAAAGGCTTGCGGTTCTCACCCAGCGCCTCAGGCTTTGCGCCCAGCGTGTCATAGGCCTTGACCAGTTCGTGTCGTTCCTGCAACCAGCGATCGATCAGCAGGTGCACTCCACCCCAGCGTTCCTGAGCATTCTGACAACTTTCGAGCATGGTGATCTCTCTTCCCTTGTGGGTCAGCTGCTCTATGCCCGCTCGCCTCTTGTAAACATCGGTGGGCGGTCAGGCAGAGCGTCATCGAGCAACATAATTCCAATGACACGTGCGGGCCAGATTATGCCCGCACGACACTGGCTTCAAGGTACGCAGGCGATAAAGTTCATACAAGTGTTTAATCGCCGGCAAAGGCCCGGTGCGACGACTCGTCGCTGAGCGGTCGCTGATAGCTGATCCAGACCAGTCGCAACGACTGGTAAACAGCCAGAATCATCATCGCGACGAAGAACAGCAGGCTCCACTCCGTGAGACTCAGGTCGAACAGCGTCCAGGAAATTTCCACACAATCGACAGCGCCCTTGAACACTTGCTGCAGGACGGAGAGCAGCGCAGAACCGGCGAACAGATCCGCCAGATGGGTCGAGCACGCCGCTGCGTGTTCCATCGGAAGGCTTTGCAGCAGAACCTGTCGCCACGCCGTGACAGTGCCGGCCAGGCTGCAACCAAGACTGAGCAGCCAATACAGAACGGTTCCAATGCGACCTGGACCATGGACCGAAGCCATCAGGCAGACACCGGTCAGGAGCGCCAGACAAAACCGCTGCACCAGACACAAGCCGCAAGGCCGCAGGCCAACTGCATATTCCAGGTAGTAGGAAACGCCCAACGCCAGGGCACCCGCAATGAAAGCCATGAAAAACAAGGAGCGTGAGCAGGCCAAAGACATGGCTTATCCGTAAAAGTAGTGACAGGCCGTTACGGTAGAGGAAAGCGCGGCGGCCTTTCAAGGCAGGCGCCCACGGAGACTTCAGCAGAAGTGTAGGGAAATCCCGACGCAGACGAGAGGATAAAAAGTAGTCCTCTGTAGGACTTTGCCTGCGACGAGAATGGGAACCGTGTTTCAGCGAATCATCTCACTGCGACGAGGACGATTGCTTCCTCGTCGCAGCTCATCACACAGGCGCCGGAGCCTGGCGCCAGCGAATGGGTCAAGCGCGGACTGCCACTGGCAGAGGGGCCGCGAGCAAGCGTTCATCCAGCAATCCCAGGCCTTCCTGAAACAGCTGGTTGCTGCGCTCGGTATCGCCCATTTGCGCCAACAGCCGCGCCAGCTCCGCACAGGCTTCCGGATTGCGTTGTACACGCAGGCTGCTTTCCAGATAGTCCCGAGCCTTGCCCCACAAACTGTTTTGCAGGCACAGACGACCCAGTGTCAGCAGCAGGCCAGGATCGGTCGGATGGTCCTTGAGCCAGCCTTCAGCGGCCTGTAACTGGCGGGCCGGATCATTGCCGCGCACCAGCCCGTAGAGACGAGCCAGATGACTGTCGTAGCTGCGCTTGAGCGCGGTGCGCAGGACTTCCTCTGCTTCAACCTGAGCCCCCAATTGCCGCAGTTGCTCGGCATAGGCGAGCACCAGTTGCGGCTCCTGGCGTTGCGCCGAGGTCAGTTGCTGCCAGGCACGTTCGAGCGCTTGCTGCCCCACCGCTCCGCCTTCTTCCCGTTGCGCCGCCAGAGACAGGTTCGCCCCCCAGGCCCGACGCTCCAGTTCGGTGAGTTCGGCCGCCGGCAGAACCTTGTCCTTGCGCAGTTCCGGCAGCAGGCGAATCACTGCCGACCAGTCACCACGTTGTTGAAGCAGACGCTGCAACTGACGCAGGGTCTGTGCGTTATGAGGATGGCGCTCGCGCATGGCTTGCAAGGTGGCGAGGGCGCCGTCGGTGTCACCGCGATCGGTCTGCAGTTGGGCGTGGTTCAAGGCGATCGCCAACTCGGCCTGAGGCTGACGCTCCAGGGCGCGCTCCAGCAAGTTGTCGCTTTCTTCGTAATTGCCTTGTTCGTTTGCGGCACGGGCCGCACCGAGATAGTAAAGCAACGGTTGGCGCTCGGCCTCGGCAGCCCGATGCAAGTGACGTTGCGCGCTGGCCCAGCGCCCCTCGGCCAGGTCCAGTTGACCATGCTCGATCGCCACCTGCACCCGACGGCTGCGGTTACGCCGGGACCACGGGTTGACCACCCCGCTGGAAGCCATCACCAGTTCGACCAGCGCCTTGATACCCCAGATCACCAGCCACAGCACAGCCACCAGTGCCAAAGTAGCCCACAGGCTCGACTCATAGCGGAAGGTCTTGTAGGCAATCAGCACGTAACCGGAATGTTCGGCAATCGCCAGCCCCAGCGCTGCGGCAGCGGCGATCACGAGGAACACGATCACATAGAGGCGCTTCATGGCGTGGCCTCCGGCGCGGTGTTCGCGGCAGGCCTGGCCATTGGCTTGACCGAATCTTCGGCGTTGACGTTGCGCCGCTCCAGGTACCCCTGCACTGCACTCAGAGTGCCAGTCATGTCTGGGGTAACTACGGTGACAGGTTGCCTGCTCAACTCGGCGACCTGCTCAAGCATGACTTTGCTTTGCGAGTTGTCCGGGTTGAAGTTGCCCTTGAGGATGTCCCGCGCTTCGTCCAGCACTTGGGAGTACACCGCGGCCTGACCATTGAGTGCGGCCCACTGTGCCTGCTCCAGCGCGAGGCTCAGGGCCAGGCGTACCTGACTCAGGCTCTGGCCGGCCAGCAATGGACGAACGTTTTTATCGGCATTGAAATCGATACGGATGTAGCGCGAAATCTGATCCCACCATTGCGCCCAGCGACTGGCACCATCGCCATCGGCGGTCAGGCCCAGCAGCGAATCGCCACGGTCCTTGTACTCCGGTGCCAACTCGGTGAGGCTGGCCACTTGATCGCGCAGCGCGCCCAGACGCAGAAACAGCCCGGTGCGGTCCGGTTGTTCGGTACTGCGCAAGGCAATCAGGGTCTTGGCCACCTGCTCGCGCGCGGCAAAGGAGCCCGGATCGTTCTGCTCACGCAGTATCTCGTCGGCACCCTGGACCAGTGCCTGGGCACTGCTGATGTCTTGCAAGGCCGACAGTCGCAGACTGGCCAGACGCAGCAAGTGCTCGGCCTCGGCCAGGCGCCAGTCCTTGCGACTGGCGCCGAGTACGGTTTCCAGACGCTGATTCAAACGCTGCTGATCACCCTGCAGCTGGATCACCAGGCGACTGCGTGCTTCCAGCTCATCGGCAGGAGGCAATTGCGCCAGGCGTGCACTCAGTCGCTCCTCATTGAGCTTGAGGTTCTGCGCCTGGTCATTCAACGCCTGTACCTGGCTCAGTTGCTGCTGATTGTTGGCCTGCAGGTGACGCACCTGCCAGACACCCCAACCGCCCACCGCGACACCGGCCGCGCCCAACAGCAGCGCGAGGATGGCCAGACCATTGCCTCGACGCTGCTCGACAGCTGGTGGCGGCGGCGGCATTTCATTAACAGGAGCATCAACAGGTACATCAAGCACCGGTCGCGAGTCATCTTTAGGCAAGGCTGTTTCGCTCACGTATCCATCCTTTGCATCAGAAAACGGGTACGGGTTGCTCCCGTAACGCCGTCAGCAAGGCCGCGGCACTCGCGCCACGACAATCCACAACTGTTTTGGCCCCGGCGGCACGTGCCAGCTCGGCAACCCTGGGGCTTGGTACAAACAACGGCAACCGCGCCAACTGCGGCCAGGCATCGCCGGCCAATTGATGCAGGTGCTCAAAACCTTGTCCACTGCTGACCACCAGCCCGTTCAGGCGTTCCGCCTGGATCCGTTGCCGCAGCACTTGCGGCGGGTAAATCGGCATTGCCCGGCGGTACAGCTCCAGATACTCGACACTAGCACCAAGCTCACGCAAACGCTCAGCCAGCAACTCGCGCCCGCCCTCCCCGCGCAGAATCAGCACTCGCGCATCGGGGGGTGCGATAGCCTCGCGCAGGCGGGAAAGTTCGAGCAAGGCTTCACTGTCATCGCCTTCTGCCGGAAAGCTCACATCCAATCCGTGAGACTCGAGAATCTGCGCTGTCGCCGCGCCGACGCTGAACCACTTCACAGCGGGCGGCGCCGGCCGAAACCGCTCGAGCAGTTCGACGCCGATCCGGGCGGCAGGCTTGCTGACCACGATGATTGCGCAGAACTTTTCCAGCGCTTGAATCACTTGGCGCATTGTGTCAGTCGCCGCAATCGGCACGATGTCCAAAAGCGGCAGACTGCTGCTGAAAATCCCCTGTTCGGCCAAAAAACTGCCCAGCGCTGCCGCCTCATCGGCGGGACGCGTCAGCAGCAAGCGCCAGCCGATCACTCGTGACCTGCCTCGCCATAGACCGCTTTGAGAATGGCGTCGGCACCCTGGCTCAGTAGGTCTTCTGCGACACGCACACCCAGTGCCTCGGCATCGCCGCGAGGGGCACGGGCTTGTGCGCTGAGCAGCAGGCCACCCGCTGGATCGCCCACCAGTCCGCGCAACCAGAGCTGCTCACCCTCCAGCACGGCGTAGCAGGCAATCGGTACCTGGCAACCGCCATTGAGGTGCTTGTTGAGGGCACGTTCAGCGGTCACGCGGGTGGCGGTGTCCTGGTGATGCAGGGGCGCCAGCAGCGCATGGATTTCACTGTCGGCGCTGCGGCATTCGATACCCACTGCGCCCTGGCCACCGGCCGGAAGGCTGTCGTCGACACTGATGGCCGAAGTGATGCGGTCTTCAAAGCCCAGCCGGATCAAGCCGGCAGCGGCAAGGATGATGGCGTCGTATTCACCGGCATCGAGCTTGGCCAGGCGCGTGTTGACGTTGCCGCGCAGGAAACGGATCTCCAGATCAGGGCGACAGGTCAGCAATTGCGCCTGCCGGCGCAGGCTGGAGGTGCCGACGATGCTGCCCTGAGGCAACTCGTCCAGGCTGGTGAAGGTGTTGGAAACGAAGGCGTCGCGCGGGTCTTCCCGTTCGCAAATGCAGTACAGGCCGAGACCTTCGGGGAAGTCCATCGGCACGTCCTTCATGGAGTGCACGGCAATGTCGGCTTCATTGTCCAACAGCGCGGTTTCGAGTTCCTTGACGAACAGGCCTTTGCCGCCGATTTTCGACAGCGGTGAGTCAAGCAGCTTGTCACCACGGCTGACCATGGGGACGAGAGTCACCAGCAGACCCGGGTGAGCTGCTTCAAGGCGGGCTTTGACGTATTCGGCCTGCCACAGGGCGAGTGCGCTTTTGCGGGTGGCGATGCGGATTTCGCGAGAGGACATGGATCAATCCGTACTGAATAGATACGGCGGATAATAACAGCTCAGCCAAATCCACTTTGACTTGTATCAGATACTACTCGGCCTCCCTGGCCCCGGATGTCCGGCAATCGGGTGTGAAATTCGCCTGCGCACAGCTGTTTAGAGCTGTTGCATCATCTTGCGCACGCCAGCCACATGGCGCCGGCTGACGATCAGCGCATCACCATTGAGGCCTTTGAGGAACAGCTGGAAATGCCCCAGGGGTGTGCGTTGCAGTCGCTCGATACGCTCACGGGCGACCAGTGCGTTGCGATGGATACGCACGAAACGGTCACCGAATTCGTCCTCGAGGGCCTTGAGTGGCTCATCGAGCAGTACTTCACCGTTTTCGTGACGCAAGGTTACGTATTTGTGGTCGGCAATGAAGTACACCACCTGATCCAGCGGAATCAGCTCGATTCCTTTACGGGTTCGGGCGCTGATATGGCTGCGCGGTCCGCTGCCGCTTTCGGCAGCAGGACGGGTCAGGGCGGCGAGCTGGGCACGATTTGGGCGCTCGGCTCTCTTTAATGCGTCATGTAACTGTTCAGTTCTCACAGGTTTCACCAGATAGCCTACGGCGCTGGCCTGTAAGGCTTCCACGGCAAATTCATCGGGCCCGGCGCAGAACACCACGGCGGGCGGAGTTTCGCGTTCGCATAACCGTGCAGCCACTTGCAGGCCATCGAGGCCGGGCATGCGGATATCAAGCAGCACGATATCCGGCTTGTGGCTGTCGATCAGTGCCAACGCCTCTTCGCCATTCGTGGCACTAGGCTCCAGGACACTGTATCCCTCGAGTTCGCCAACCATTCGGCACAGGCGCTCGCGGGCCAAGGGTTCGTCATCAACGATCAGGACATTCATATTGCGCTGGATTCCTGCGTGAGTCTCGCACAAGGATAGCGTAGACAGGTGAAGTGACGTCCGTCACCGCGATCCACGCTAAGACTAGCCCGAGCGTCAAAAAGTGCCGCTGGTCCGGCGGCTAAATTTTCATCTGCCGGGCGATTGGCGGCCCAGGCCCGCATTGGCGACACATCGCCACAGGGTTTGCTGATATGCAATATGAACACCCCCCTCTTCTTATAGGTCAGCGGCTGCACCGAGAAGTGCGCTGATCCTACTGTCCAACTGTAGACGGTTGCCGGGACGTTATTGCTCAATTGAAAAATATCGTTGCGCTAATGCAGGAGCGAGCTTGCTCGCAATGAACCTGGCGTCGACGCGTTTATCCAGGAAGTACGCGCCATCGTTAACGCCCATCGCGAGCAAGCTCGCTCCTACACCAAAAAACGTAGCGACCAGTGTCAGCGACAGGGTTGGCAACCCTGTTATTATCCGCGCCAGCGTTCCACGCCTTCTTTCTTCAAGCCGATACGAGCGAATTCATGAGCACTGACAAGACCAATCAGTCCTGGGGCGGCCGCTTCAGTGAACCCGTCGACGCCTTCGTCGCCCGCTTCACCGCCTCCGTCACCTTCGACCAGCGCCTGTATCGCCACGACATCATGGGTTCGATCGCCCACGCCACCATGCTGGCCAAGGTCGGCGTGCTGACCGATGCCGAGCGCGACAGCATCATCGATGGCCTGAAGACCATCCAGGGTGAAATCGAGGCCGGCCAGTTCGACTGGCGCATCGACCTTGAAGACGTTCACATGAACATCGAGGCGCGCCTGACCGACCGCATCGGCGTGACCGGTAAAAAACTGCACACCGGCCGCAGCCGTAACGATCAGGTCGCCACCGATATCCGCCTGTGGTTGCGTGACGAAATCGACCTGATCCTGGCCGAAATCACTCGCCTGCAAAAAGGCTTGCTGGAGCAGGCCGAGCGCGAAGCCGCCAGCATCATGCCGGGGTTCACCCACCTGCAGACCGCCCAGCCAGTGACCTTCGGGCACCACATGCTGGCCTGGTTCGAGATGCTCAGCCGCGACTACGAGCGCCTGGTCGACTGCCGCAAGCGTACCAACCGCATGCCGCTGGGCAGCGCGGCACTGGCCGGCACCACCTACCCGATCGATCGTGAGTACACCGCCCAACTGCTGGGTTTCGACGCGGTTGGCGGCAATTCGCTGGATAACGTCTCCGATCGCGATTTCGCCATCGAATTCTGCTCGGCCGCCAGCATCGCGATGATGCACCTGTCGCGCTTCTCCGAGGAGCTGGTGCTGTGGACCAGCGCACAATTCCAGTTCATCGACCTGCCCGACCGCTTCTGCACCGGCAGCTCGATCATGCCGCAAAAGAAAAACCCTGACGTGCCGGAGCTGGTGCGCGGCAAGACCGGTCGCGTATTCGGCGCGCTGATGGGCCTGCTGACCCTGATGAAAGGCCAGCCCCTGGCCTACAACAAGGACAACCAGGAAGACAAGGAACCGCTGTTCGACGCCGCCGACACCCTGCGCGACTCGTTGCGAGCCTTTGCCGACATGGTGCCGGCGATCAAGCCCAAGCACGCGATGATGCGCGAAGCGGCCCTGCGCGGCTTCTCCACCGCCACCGACCTGGCCGACTACCTGGTGCGTCGCGGCCTGCCATTCCGTGATTGCCACGAAATCGTCGGTCATGCCGTCAAGTACGGCGTGGACAGCGGCAAGGACCTGGCGGAAATGAGCCTGGAAGAACTGCGCAAGTTCAGCGACCAGATCGATCAGGACGTGTTCGCCGTGCTGACCCTCGAAGGCTCGGTCAATGCCCGTAACCACATCGGGGGCACCGCGCCGGCGCAGGTGAAGGCTGCTGTCGCTCGCGGTCAGGCACTTCTGGCCAGCCGCTAGATAAAAGCTTCGCGGGCAAGCCCGCTCCCACTGGGTTGTGTGTCGTTCGCGAGTCTGCGGCACGACACGAATCCTGTGGGAGCGGGCTTGCCCGCGATGACTGACTTCAGAACGCCACAGAACTACTTTTTGGCAGCAATCATCGCCATAAACGCCGGCATCGCCGCTTCCCGATCCGCCGCCACGCGCTGCACGTTCGGGTTGTCCCCCAACCGCTCCAGCAACGCCTTGGCCTTCGGCATTTCAGCCAACAAATCAATGCCGAACAACTTGTGCGCCACGCCACACGCCAGCGGCACGCTGTACAGGAAGTACAGATCCGCCACGCTCAAGCTGTCGCCAGCCACGTAAGGGCTGAATTTGCCGTGCCGGCCCAGCGCAGCCACCCCCAGCAACAGTTCGGCCTTGGTTTTTTCCTTGATCGCATCCGGAAGGGTCATGCCGAAAAACGCTTCGGCGTAGCAGGCTCGCGCAGGCAGTTCGATATACAGCTCGATTTCCCTGGCCAGTGCCAGCACCTGCGCGCGCTCAAATGGGTCGCTCGGCAGCAGCGGCGTGCCGTTGTGATTTTGCTCGAGGTACTCGAGGATTATGCTGGTTTCATTGATGAAGCCCTGTTCTACGTGCAGCACCGGGACCTTTCCTCGCGGGCTGATGGCCAGTGCTTCGGGGGTGGTTCCACCGTAAAACGGCACTTCTTCGAAAGGCAGTCCTTTTTCCAGCAGCGCCAGTTTGACCATGTTGTAGTAGTTACTGACGGAGAATCCATAAAGCTTGATCATCACAAAGCCTCCAGGCCGTGCGGGGTGGGCAGTGCCTGTTTATAGAACGCTCGAGAGTTTCTTGCCAGCAGCATCACGCCAATGAATACGGGTAAACTGGCCGCCTTTCCCTGAGGAGCCTGCCATGAGCGAGCCAATCGATATCGAAGACGACGAAGAAGAGTTCGCCGAAAACACCTTGATCGAAGCTATCGAAAATCAGATCGAAAGTGACAACCCGCCAGCGGCCAAGGCGACCTTCAACAAGCTGACACTGGTGGGCTACGAGCGGGAAGAGATTCTCAACCTGATGGCCCACGTTTTGGCGGTAGAAATCGACGCGATCCTCGAAGAAGACCGCGCGTTCAATACCGAATGGTACGAAGCCGCGCTGCGCGCATTGCCCGAGTTGCCGCCGCAAAAGCAGTAAGATCAAAAGATCGCAGCCTGCGGCAGCTCCTACCTGGAATGCGATCCATGTGGGAGCTGCCGCAGGCTGCGATCTTTTGATCTTGCTCTTAAACAACAAAGTCAAAAGATCGCAGCCTGCGG
>NZ_AKJO01000151.1:0-8295 GCF_000282295.1 Pseudomonas sp. GM33 | reverse complement strand
CCGCAGGCTGCGATCTTTTGACTTTGGCATTCAAGATCAAAAGATCGCAGCCTGCGGCAGCTCCTACAGGGGAGCCCGGTCAGGACTTGATGAAATGCTTGCGGTAGTGCTGCAACTCGGCGATGGATTCGCGGATGTCGTCCAGCGCCAGGTGGGTGCTGCCCTTCTTGAAGCTGTCACGCACGTCCGGTGCCCAGCGCGCCGCCAGCTC
This sequence comes from Pseudomonas sp. GM33, assembly GCF_000282295.1. NCBI lineage: Bacteria > Pseudomonadati > Pseudomonadota > Gammaproteobacteria > Pseudomonadales > Pseudomonadaceae > Pseudomonas > Pseudomonas sp. GM33. Next base: position 8,084 of record NZ_AKJO01000151.1, on the reverse strand, counting down.
TTTGAGCGTGGACACGTCGAGGTTGCGGTAGTGGAAATAGCTTTCCAGGGATTTCATGTGGGTATAAAGGAAGCGACGGTCCTGGCAGATGCTGTTGCCGCAGATCGGCGATTTGCCCTTCGGCACCCACTTCTCGAGGAAGGCGATGGTTTCGGCTTCGGCTTCGGCCATGCTGATACGGCTGTCGCGAACCCGCTGGGTCAGCCCGGAACCGCCATGCTGACGGGTGTTCCACTCGTCCATGCCGGCGAGGATTTCGTCGCTGTGGTGAATGGCGATCACCGGGCCTTCGGCCAGGGTGTTCAGGTCACTGTCGGTGACGATGGTGGCCATTTCGATGATGACGTCGGTATCAGGGTTCAGACCGGTCATTTCCAGGTCGATCCAGATCAGGTTCTGCGAATTTTGCATGTTCGGCTCCTAAGCAATGCTGCGCAGTTTAGCCTAGGCCGGTGGCCGGGCGTGCTAAACTCGCGGCCGTTTTACCTAATCGCTGCATTCTTTATACGGAACACCCATGGCCAAACGCCAACTCAATCGCCGCCAAAACTGGCGCATCGAAAAGATTCAGGGCGAACGCGCTGCCCGCGCCGCCAAACGCGAGTCCTCGGCTGTCGAGGCACTTGAGGGCGGCGATCTGGGCCCCGAACAGCACGGTCTGGTGATCGCGCACTTCGGTGTGCAGGTTGAGGTCGAGGCCCGCGACGGCGAGCTCGCCGGCCAGGTGTTCCGTTGCCACCTGCGCGCGAACCTGCCGGCGCTGGTGACCGGTGATCAGGTGGTGTGGCGCGCCGGCAACCAGGGCATCGGTGTGATCGTGGCGCAACTGCCGCGCAACACCGAGCTATGCCGCCCGGACAGCCGTGGTCAGCTCAAGCCGGTGGCGGCCAACGTCGACATGATCGTCATCGTGTTTGCACCGCTACCCGAGCCCCACGCCAATCTGATCGACCGCTACCTGGTGGCGGCCGAGCATGCGGGCATCAAGCCGCTGCTGCTGCTGAACAAATTCGACCTGATCGACGAAAACAACGCCCCTGCGCTGAATGCCTTGCTCGCCGTATACCGCACCCTCGGTTACCCGGTGCTGGAAGTGTCGGCGCATCACGGCAACGGTATGGAGCAGTTGCAGACGCAACTGGACGGACGCATCAGCGTATTCGTCGGCCAGTCCGGTGTCGGCAAGTCGTCGCTGGTCAACAGCCTGCTGCCGGATGTCGAAACCCGCGTCGGCCCGCTGTCCGAGCTGTCCGGCCAGGGCACCCACACCACCACTACCGCGCGGTTGTTCCACTTCCCCGGCGGCGGTGAGTTGATCGACTCCCCGGGTATCCGCGAATTCGGCCTGGGTCACGTCAGCCGTGCCGACGTCGAAGCCGGCTTCATCGAGTTCAACGACCTGCTGGGTACCTGTCGCTTCCGTGACTGCAAGCATGACCGCGAACCCGGTTGCGCCCTGCTCAAGGCCCTTGAAGATGGCCGCGTGCAGCAGCAACGGATGAACAGCTACCGCTCGATCATCGCCAGTCTGCCGGAAAACGGCTACTAAACAGAGGTACCGACCGCCCGGCTTTACGCAGGGTGGTCGGTGACTGGATCTTCCCCCGCTTAAACATCAGACCTTTCTGTAAGACGTGCGCACGCTCGCTTGTAGGGCATTTCTCTTTCCGCGCAGACCTCTTGTAGGCGCCCTGTAATCGCCTAGTTTCAAACCCTCTTCGCACTCCAGCGACACCGAGGGACACCCATGCAAACCTACCATCTGTTCATCAGCCACTCGTGGAACTACTCCGACGCCCACGACAATCTCGTGCGCCTGCTCAACGCCAAGCCCGGTTTCACCTACAAGAATTTTTCGGTGCCGCCGGACAACCCGATTGTCGGCGCGAAAACCGACAAACAACTGGAGGAGGCCATCGAAAACAAGATCCGTCCGTGTTCGGCGGTATTGATCATGGCCGGGATGTATTCCACCTACAGCAAGTGGATCAACAAGGAAATCGAGATCGCCAAGCGCATGGGCAAGGTGATCATTGCGATCAAACCGTTCGGCGCCGAGCGGATTTCCACGGTGGTACGTGAGGCGGCACATGCCGAGTGTGCCTGGAACACCAATAGCATCATCAGCGCCATTCGCCAGCATACGGCGGTGTAACCATGCGCAAGGGACTGTTTATCGGCATCAACGACTACACCCACGTTTCGCGGCTGAGCGGTTGCAGCAATGACGCCATGGCCATGGCTTCCGTGCTGAAGACCGACGCCAATGGCGATCCGAACTTCAAGAACATCGTGCTGACCTCCGCCGAGGACTACCTGAGCCGGGAAAAGCTCGAAGACCAGATCCGCGAACTGTTTTCCGGGGACTGCAATGTCGCGCTGCTGTATTTCGCCGGCCACGGCAGCTTCGACACCGACACCGACGAAGGCATGTTGATCCCGCAGGACTACAAGAGCGCCAAGGACGGGATACGCCTCAGCGACATTCTCAACTGGGCGAGCAAGGCCACGAAGATCAAAAACAAAGTGATCATCCTTGATTGCTGCCAGAGCGGCTCGGCCGGCGAACTGCGCGCCTTGCGCAGTGAGGGCAGCGTGGTCGGCGAAGGCATGACCATTCTGACCGCCTGCAAAAAAGAAGAGCCGGCGATGGAGGGCGGGCAACACGGCGTATTCACCGGACTATTGCTCCAGGCCCTGCACGGCGGAGCAGCAAACATCCTGGGCAAGATCACACCCGGCAGCCTCTATTCGTTTGTCGACAACGCCCTCGACGCCTGGGAACAGCGCCCGGTGTTCAAGACCAACGTCTCGCAGTTCATTTCCCTGCGCGAAGTGTCGCCGCTGATCCCCAAGGAAATCCTGCGCAAACTCCCCGAATGGTTTGCCGAAGCGGAGTCGGTGTACCCCCTCGCCCCCAGCTTTGAGCCCACCGAGCCTGAATTCAACCCGGAGCACGGCGACGTCTTCGCCCAGTTGCAAAAGTGCAACCGCCACAGCCTGGTCGAACCGGTGGACGCCGAGCATATGTACTACGCCGCCATCCACTCCACCGGCTGCCGCCTCACCGCCCTCGGCGCCTATTACCGCGAACTCGCGATCAAGGGACATTTCTGATGCCAGTGTTTATCAGCTACCGCCACATGGACCGCGCCCACGCGGTCAAGATCAACGCGCGCCTGATCCAGGCCAACATCAAGACCTACCTGGATGTGCTGGACCCCGAATCCCAGACCACCGACGACATCACCGGCGTGATCACCCGCAACATCAGCGAATGCACGCACCTGCTAGCAGTGGTCTCGGAGAAAACCGCGCTGTCCTGGTGGGTGCCGTTCGAAATCGGCGAGGCGACCATCACCAACCGACGCATCTGCTCGTTCAAGACCGGCCCGACCGAGCTGCCGCTGTACCTGGACAAATGGCCGAAGCTGACCAGCGACCGGGACATCGACTTCTTTATCGATGCCTATCGAAATGAAGCGACACTCAAGCGCTCGATGTCACTGGAGTCCATAACCGGCAGCGAGTCGGTGCGCAGCGTCAACAGATCCAATGCGGATCGCTTTCACGCCGAGCTCAAGTCCCGAATCATCCGCGGCTTTTAATACAGACAACGCCGACAAAAAAGCCGACATCGTTGTCGGCTTTTTTGCAAAAAACTGAAGCCACCAGCCGCCGCGCAATAATGAGATAGCCCGGAGTTTCGGCCTAGACCACCTGCACATTCTGAGCAGTACCCGCCACGCCATGACAACCGCAGGCCAGGAGATGGCCCTGCAATACGACCGGAATGCCGTTCATACGCCGGCGCGGATGCCCTTCGACGAAGGCAAACTCGCCCAGATGCAGCGGGCAGTAAGCCTTGTCGCCCAACACCGCCGGGGTTTTTCCATTGAGGGTATGCGTGCCTTCGAGCTGGCAGGAAACCACGGTGCCACCGCTGCTGGTGGCATCACCCAGGCAAATGGGATGGCTCATGGTTTGTCTCCCGGCATACGAAACCTGAACGGGTCGACACCGTGGGTTTGCTGGTTCTTCGCTTTGCGGGCTTCGTCCGGCGGGCGGACCATTTGCACGGTGACGCTGCCGTCCTCGCCGGTGTACACCACCGCGCTGACGCCACCTTCCTGATAGCTGGCAATCGTGGCGAGGTTGATTTCGACCAGGGCGCTACTGACGCCGGTGTTGCCCAGGCGCCGACCGATGTCGTAGCCCTCGTCGGCATTGCCTAACTCGAGGCCGGTTCCATCGACATTGAGGCCGTGCAACGCGATGGTCAGAGCGATCTCGCCAGGGGTGTTGTCGGTGCTGTCGTAAAACACCCGCGCCGGCTTTTCACCGTTTGGCAGGGTTTCCAGTGCCTGCAGCCAGCCTGTTTGCAGGGCCTTGGCCTGTAGCGCGGGTTTGAGCGGTTTGCCGTTTTCGTCACGCATCGGGACTTTGATCGGACGGTGCAAGTAGCCCAATACCGGGGCTTTATCGAATTCCTTGACTTGATGCTCGGCCCAGCGCACCGGTAGCCATGGGGAGGGTTCGAAATGACCGGGGCCTCGGTTGCTCAGGGTTTGCCAGAGGGTGGGGAGTTGGGATTGCCAGTAGGTGGAGGACATGGTGCTGGGGGCATTTGGTTCCTCCATACCTCTTGCCCGCTCAGCATTTTCATACCAATCGATGAATGCTACATCACGATTCCAGTAGTACGCCCACAACTTGCCCATGTCAGTATTTGTGTTCTGGTTGTCCTCTGAGTCGTGGGTGGCAAAGGGGCGAATGTAACGGTCTACCCGATCCGAACGGGTGAGCAGCAGACCTGTCGTGCTTCCAAAAACGGTCGGAACGGCCTGGACGCTTTGCAAGCCGGGTGTACCCTGCTTTCGGTACAGATTTCGGGACACGTCGCCATCCTTGCTAACGATCAACGCCTGTGGCACTTGTGGGTTGTCGTCAAAAAAAACAAAGAGCCGTTCGATCATTGCTTGTGCGTGAGCGGTGTTCTCGTCGTCTTGCCAGAGAAACTGTGTCACCCCCAACGTGGCGGCATTTCGACCTGAGTTGATCAGACCGGCAGCCTTGTAGCCTTTTTCATAAGGATCTGGCGGTCCCAACGCAAACACCGGAATTGGCCAGTAGGCCACTGAGTCACTTGCCGAATACTTAAAAGCAGCCCGTGTACCAAGACGACTGGAGTTCTCTCGGGATAATAATGAGGACTTGTAGCCCTTAGTGTCCTTCGAAAAAATCGAAGCAAAGTTGTCTGCTTTTTTCTCGATTTTCTGCCACACCGATGATTGATACCACCCTTGCACCGCGAGCCCCACCCCCCGAATTTCCAGCGAATAGATGCGCTCTTGGGTAGCGATTTGCTCGGTGCTTTCGGCCATGACTTTTGTTTTGTAGGCCTGAAGCTCTGCGTCTTGGTAGGCGTCGGCCTTGCCGAGCCAGTGAAAGCTGTAAATCAATGCCAGCGCGCCAAAAATACTTGCTATTCCCTTAAGCATCGCGGTGTTCATATCCCCCAACTCCCTGTTTTCAGCCTGAGCTGTGTAGATGATGAACAGCAAAAAACCGAGCCAAGTGGCTATAAATATCCCGGCCGTCCAGAGATAACCCTTCAGGCGCGGTCGCTGTGATTTGTCCTGCCGACGATCCCTCATGGACGCGCACCTTTTTCCTTCGAGCCGATTATCAGCGCTGGCGGCGTCAGCGAAACCAGCTCGTTTGAGGGAAATTTACCCTTGTCGTAATACTGATAACTGGCTTTTACCAACGCCCGCGCCTCTGCACTAAGTCGGGACCAACCCAGAAAACCGCTGACTTCTTCAAATCGATTTTCATCCATCTTCCAATCCGCAATCGCCACCAACAACTCCCGCATCACCGGATCATCCAGGCACTTGGCCTGCCCAATCGCTATGTCCATCGCCGTCACCCAGCGATGGTTCTCCGGGCTGCGCAATACAGCCGAGTGATAGCTGTTGTCAGTCCATTCCTTCTGGTCAACCTGCATGCGTGCACGGATTTCGTTAGGGGTTTCCTCACGGTAGATGCGGTAGTGGTCCTTACGATTGAGCATCGGGTTGCCGGACACCGGCGTCTGGCGCAGGGCCCGGGTCTGGTCGTCGGGCTCTTTGCCGTGATTCCAGCGAACAAGTCCATCGTCCAGGTCGAGTCGCTTGTCACTCTTGGTCACGTAAATCCATTTGAAAGTGGCACCGGGGTTGCCCAATGCAGCGTTTTGCGACACCGCATCCGGTCGATCCTTTCCGGCCTGATGGGTAGACCCCGTCACGGCTTCGCCGCCAAACATTTGCGGTGCATGGGGTGGGTGCAGTTGTTCGGCATTGATGGTGCGTTCCTGGCCTTCACGGATGCCTGTTTGCGAGGCTATCGCTGCGACCGAGCCGCCACCGGGATAACGCGGCTCGCCTTCTGCACGGGTGAGGTCCGCTTGCGGCGGTTTGCCAACCAGTACCGGTTTGCCGTCACGCAGGCGCTTGGTCCACAGGCGCTGGTAGAAGCGCATGGACTGCAGCACGGTCATGGCCGGCTGGCCATCGGGTAGCTCGTCCGGCACACCGTAAGTGCCGATGCCTTGCACATCATCCAGCGCTACGGTGGTGTCGTCCGGGCAGAAATACAGGTAAACCTTGCCGCGGTTGTCGCGCTCGGGAAACACCAGGGTGTTCCCGTCAGCGCCCAGACGCTGGCCTTGTTCGGGTGACCAGCGCGACCCCGTGCGACCGCCATAACCCGGTACGCCACAGCGCACGGCACTGAGGGGTGGTTGCGCATGAGGGGATTGAGTGGTGTGTTGCACGATGTCGACCAGGGTCTGCAGGGTTCGCATATTTTTCGGCGTCGCGTCCGGCAGTACCGAATAGGGCGAGGCCACCATGATTGCGCAGTCGGCACAGCGCTCACCGCGATCCACCAGCATGGCCTGGGCGAGCAAGGTGATCAGCGTGCCCTGGCTGTGCCCCATGATGGTGATGGTCTCGTCGGGTGAGACGCGGCGGATCTCGCTGACCAGCATCGCCAGCCGGGTCGCGGCCAGCACGAAATACCGTCGATGCGGCGCCTTGCCCATGTACAGGGAGTTAGGCATGGTGGGTTGAACCCAATGGCGCAGCCATTTGCCGAACCCTTCTTCGTACATTTCTAGCAAATTGTTGGTGGCGTTAGCGAAAAATCCGCCGCCTTTGGCGAAATGGCGGTCCAGACGGTTGTCGAACCTGTCCAGGAATTGATCGCGCAAGCGGGCTGGATCGCCATTTTTATCGCGTTTGATTTCCCCGGGTTCGGCCCGGTAGCCCCAATAAAAAGGAATCAACAGGCTGCGGGTCTTCGGGGCATTTGTATCGCGCTGATAGAGGTAGGTGTCCGGATCATCGAGCGCAGCCTTGTGCTCATCCTCCCGCAGCTCAGGAGGTAACGCTTCGGCTGCACTGTAATCTGCCCCATACCGCCCCGCCTTGAGATCCGGCCGATCCAGCCGCTCGTTAACCCCTTGGCACAACCCGGTCTCCACCGACTCATAGGACGCCCCGGGGTCATTCACGCCGTGCAGGAAAATCACCACGCCAGGCAGGTCTCGCGGCACAGCAGTGTTGCGATCCGTGGATCTATTCGGCAGCAAACGACTCGTGCCGGTGGCGATCACTGCGTTATCCGTATAGCTCATGCTTTCCATATCCTTTTGAAATCATGTTCCTGTCGTCGATCACTGGGTCGACACTTTCCTTAGCTGCCGTCGGTACGGGTGTCTGGTCCGATGCTGGGGTCAAAAGGGCTTGATGCGTCCACCCCTGTACTGTTGGAGCCCGGGTTCGCTGCCAGGTGGGATGTATTGCGAAAAACCTCGAGATTGGCGAGCTGCATCTCTGTTCTCTGGAGCAACTCGGTTAGTCCATCAGTCCCGGTGATGCCTTGCACCGAGCTGCCGTCTTCCAGGGCAATCTTGTAGGGTTGGCCTTGAACAATTGCGGCTGGATCACCTTCGTAGTGCAGTCGATGCCGTTGGTCCGCGCCGTCCCGACCGAAAACAGAAAAGGCAGCACTGTCGGTCTTGGGCCCCACCCAGT
>NZ_AKJO01000150.1:0-6639 GCF_000282295.1 Pseudomonas sp. GM33 | reverse complement strand
GCCCTGCACACCGCCCTGCGTCGCCCGGTTGGCGACAAGCTGTCGGTCAATGGCGTCAACGTGATGCCCGAAGTGCACAAGGTGCTGAACCAGATCACCGACCTCGTCGGCCGCATCCACGATGGTCTGTGGCGTGGTTACACCGAGAAGCCGATCACCGACGTGGTGAACATCGGCATCGGTGGCTCCTTCCTCGGCCCGGAACTGGTGTCCGAAGCCTTGCTGTCCTACGCCCAGAAAGGCGTGCGTTGCCATTACCTGGCGAACATCGACGGCAGCGAATTCCACGAACTGACCATGAAGCTGCGTGCCGAAACCACGCTGTTCATCGTCTCGTCGAAATCCTTCAACACCCTCGAAACCCTGAAAAACGCCCAGGCCGCCCGTGCCTGGTACCTGGCCCAGGGTGGTTCGGAAGCCGAGCTGTATCGCCATTTCATCGCGGTCTCGAGCAACAACGCCGCCGCCGTGGCGTTCGGTATCCGCGAAGAGAACATCTTCCCGATGTGGGACTGGGTCGGCGGCCGTTACTCGCTGTGGTCGGCCATCGGTTTGCCGATTGCCCTGGCCATCGGCATGTCCAACTTCAAGGAACTGCTGTCCGGTGCCTACACCATGGACCAGCACTTCCAGAGCGCACCGTTCGAACAGAACATGCCGGTGCTGCTGGCCTTGCTCGGCGTGTGGTACGGCAACTTCTGGGGCGCACAAAGCCACGCGATCCTGCCGTACGATCACTATCTGCGTAACATCACCAAGCACCTGCAACAGCTGGACATGGAATCCAACGGCAAGAGCGTGCGCCAGGACGGCAAGCCCGTGTCCACCGATACCGGGCCGGTGATCTGGGGCGGCGTCGGCTGCAACGGTCAACACGCCTACCACCAGTTGCTGCACCAGGGCACCCAACTGATTCCGGCCGACTTCATCGTGCCGATCGTCAGCTTCAACCCGGTGTCCGACCACCACCAGTGGCTATACGCCAACTGCCTGTCGCAAAGCCAGGCGCTGATGCTCGGCAAGACCTTGGCCGAGGCCGAAACCGAGCTGCGCGACAAAGGCATGAGCGAAGCCGACGTACACAAACTCGCGCCGCACAAGGTGATCCCGGGCAATCGTCCGAGCAACACCCTGGTGGTCGAGCGCATCAGCCCGCGTCGCCTCGGCGCACTGGTGGCGATGTACGAACACAAAGTCTTCGTGCAAAGCGTGATCTGGGGCATCAATGCCTTCGACCAGTGGGGCGTGGAGCTGGGCAAAGAACTGGGCAAGGGCGTCTACAACCGCCTGGTCGGTAGCGAGGAAACAGCAGCTGAAGACCCGTCCACTCAAGGGCTGATCAACTACTTCCGCGGTCGGCATCGCGGGTAATCTGACAAAGTTAGCCGAAGCTGACCGGCCGCTACAGGTCGGTTGCAGCCCAAGGCGACGGCAACAGACGGCCATTAGCTGTCCTACACGAAGGGCAGCCTTGGGTCGATTGCTGTCTGTCGCGAAGGGGAAGAAACGGCCAAAAGCTGACGCTTGGGAGTGTCCAGAAAGTCCGGGGGGCAATCAATCATCATGACTTCGATCATCCTTGATGAAGTCAACGATGGTGCCTGGGGAGCCAATGGAGCGATCTGGCATCTGCCCGATTTCATTCAGGCGGCCGGGTACCGACATCTGCAAGATCTGGCGCAGCCGCAGACCCTCCAGGCGCCAGCCGTTCGCCCTGCCCCGCTTTACAACGGGGCAAGGCAGTTCATCGTTACTGCTTGATCAAATCACTGGGCTTCCAGCTCTGGTCGAAAAACGCTTGCTTGGGACCATACAAACGCACGATCACCAGGAAGCCTTTGCCCGGTACGGTACGAATCCAGTTCTTGCCCGTACCCGGTGATTCGGGGCCGAAGTAGAGGTCGGTCGAGCCATCGCTGTTCTGCGCCGGTTTGTCCATCTGGTTGAGCGACGGGAACGGCTGGCCGTTGTCCAGGCCCGAGGCGGTCAGGTTGTCGTAGGCCGTCACCGACCAGAACAACGCCGCCGGCACATTGGCGGGCAGGTTGAGCTTGTAGGTGTGGGCGCCGTCGAGGAACTTGCCGTCGGCATCGCGGGTGGTGGCGGGATACTTGGCACCGGCGCCGACCATGTTCATCACCATGCCCGGGCTGTCCGAGTAGGCCGATGTGAAGAACGCCACACGCTGTTCGAGGTTGGTGAACGTGCCGCTGGACTGGAACTCGGTGTTTTCCCCGGCGAAGGTGTTCACGTACTGGCGATCCGTGTAGTACAGGCCGCCCGGCTCTTTCATCAGCAGATGACTGGTGACCACCTTGCTCATCTTGAACGCGGTGCGTGCCGCCTCATCCAGCAGCTTGCGCCGCTGTGCATCCGGGGCGAAAGCCTTGCCCTTTTCGATGCCGATGGTGTGCAGGAAGCCGCGCATGTCCATGTCCGCCGGGTCGACCGCTTCGGCTTCAATGAAGCGCGACAGCAGATCGAAGTACCGGCCGTCCTCGGGGAACAGCATGTTGATCGGGGCACCGGTGGCATCGGGGAACTGCATCGGCAGCGCCGAATCCTTCTTGCCCAGCGGATAGATCTTCGTGCGCTCGACTTCGGCCACCGGCACGCTCAGGTCTTTCGGGTCCTTGAAGAAGGTGCGCCAGAACAGGAACACGTTGTTGGTGCGCGAGCGGTAGACGTAGCCCTCAGTGGGCTCCGGGCCGGTGTAGCCCGGCGGCAACAGTACATAGGTGCCGCCCTTGCCCTTGTCGGGGCCGGCCAGGCCGACGTCGCCGCGCCAGGTCTTGCCATCGATGGTCGGACCGACAATCGGCCGCTGGAAGAAATCGTCGAACATGCCCTGCACGCCGGGCGGTGCTTCGACCACCAGCGGACCGTACTTCGCCAGGTCCAGATAGCTCATGGCGTAGACCAGGTCGGAGTTCGGCGTGGTCACCAAGGTCTTGGCGTTGATGCGCTTTTTCCAGGTCGGCAGGATGTTGTAGCCGGCGCCGAATTGTTTCTCCGACGCCTCCTTCATCGACCAGATGTTGATGGCCGGCAACGACCAGAGATACGACTGCACGGCACGCTGGAAAATCAGCTCGTCGATCATGCTGCGTGCGGTGGCCTCGGTCGGGAAACCGTTTTCGAAGGGCTGGTTGGCCAGCTCTTCGTACCGCGTGGCGGCATCGGCGACGCCGCTCAGGGAGACCGCCACTGCCAGGGCGGTCAGGGTGTTACGCAAGCTGCTCATGGGATGTCCTTATGTGGCGCAGTTTGAAGATAAATAGGGGCACTGATTTCAGTTGAGCTTGACCACCGCCGGCGGCGTCCACTGGCCGTTCATCGCGGCGGCTTCAGGCCAATAGGCGCGTACGTAGAGGGAGAAGTCGGCGCCCTTGGGCGCGGGCAGCCAGTTACTTTCCTTGTCGGCACCCGGGGATTCGCTCTGCACGTACAGCGTCAGCGAGCCGTCGGCATTGGGCTTGAGCGATTTGTTCTTGGTGCCCAGGGAATAACGGCCCAGCGGGTTATCCGCGAAGAAGTGCTGTTCGTTATACAAAGTCAGCGACCAGAAACCCTTGACCGGCGGCAAGGCATCTTTAGGGAAGGTCACGCTGTAGCGCTGGCCGCCATTGAGGCGCGTGCCGGACTGATCCAGGTCCTGGTAGAAGTACTTGGTCTCGATCTGCTTGTTGACGAAGATGTTCGAGCGGGCCACCGCGGTGCGCAGGAAGTAGTCGGTGCCGAACGCTGCGCCGTTGTCGATAGTGCTCCAGTGATTGGGCAACTGCTTGCCATAGTTGCGGAACTGCAACAGCGGCTTGACCACTTCGACATCAGACTTTTGCGCCTCGTCGATCATGGCCTTTTTCAGCACCGGATCACGCTGGGCGATCTGTACCAGTACCGACAACTGCGCATAGCGTGCTTCTTCGCCGGGCAATGGCTTGGCGTCCTTGAGGAGTGCCGGCAGTTCATCGAAGAATTTTTCCGGTAGCACCCAGCGGGTTTCTTCGGCGCCTGCCGCTTCTGCCGGGAATTTCGGCGACTTGCTCCAGTCACGCTGCTTGAGCTTGCCGTCGTACTTGGACACCGGGTACATATCGATGCCGGACAAGTACTGTTGAATCGCCTTGCGATCCTCGGTTGTATCGTCCTGGAACACCCGTGGAATCACGAAACCGGTGTTGGTCTTGGCGCGGAAAACCTGGGTGATGCCCTCAGGCACCTTGCCGTTCCAGTCCGGGCCCACCAGCAGGTAGAAACCGGGTTTGGTGCCGTACATCTTGCCCAATTCGGCGAAGCTGTCGGAGCGCAGGTCCACGACCTGATACACCCAGAACCGGTCGCCGAAATCCGGTACCTGCAACACCACCGGCTCCAGATCCAGCGCGATGCTGCCGGCGCCGTAGACCACGTCCTGGTTCGGGCAGGCCACCAGGCGTTCACCCGGCGAGATGTAATCGGTGAGCATCGACAGATGATTGATCGGCGCCACGGGCACGATGCCACCCATCAGGCCGGCTTGCGGCAGATCCTTGAACTTCAGCCGCCGGTTATAGATGTTGGCCATCGGCCAACCCCAGAAATAGGCTTCGCGCGCCATCATGCGCACATAGCTTTCGGTCACCTTCACATCGGCCTCAGGCCCGGACACCTGAGCCACCGGCTCACTCTGCGCCTGCACGGCAGTCGCGCCGAGCAACATCGCCGTTGCGAGCAGGCAAAGGGAGAAAAGAGGAGTCTTTTTCATGAAGGTGCTTCCTTGCTTGGGAGTTTTACAAAGATGTGTTCTTACTTAAAGTCACATCTAGAGAAACTACCAGACGAATATGATTCGACCAATAAGAGCCGTGAACTAAGTCATGTTATTCGCCGCTGCTGTCCGCAAGAAAGTTTATGCCAAACTGATGTGCTCCGAGCCTTTAAACCGAACGGTTGAGCATTAGCAAACGTACTGCCAGAGCCGTCATCACCACAGCAAAGCTATAAGTGCCAAGGCGTTTGGAAAATAGGCCCTCGCGGAGACGACCATGCAGTCGGCCGCTGAAGAATCCGAGCAGGGAATGGAAAATCAGTGCGATCAGCGCAAGCAATAATCCCAAGAATATCAACTGTGAGGTAACGCTGCTTACACCCACGGTGACGAACTGCGGTAGGAATACCATGAAGAACAACAGTGCTTTGGGGTTCAACAGGCTGTTGAGCGTGGCTCTGACAAAGATCTTGCGCATCGAAGCCTGTGTTGCTTGAGCATCTGTATCCACAGGGGGAGCCCTCAATGCTTGCCAGGCCAACCACATTAGATAACAAGCGCCTGCCCACCGCAGCAGGTCAAATGCAGGAGCCCAACTCATTACCAGTGCGCCAAGCCCCGTACTGACAATGATGGTCATCAGCACATCGGCCAGGGTTATTCCCAGAGCTGCGGCGATACCCGCGCGCCGGCCGTGGGCAACTGCATGGCTGGTGACGATAGCCATGTTAGGGCCAGGCACTATCAGCAACAGCAAGGCTGCAACAACGAAAAGGTAGAGATTAGTGGTGTCTGGCATAACAAATACGTCCTTCGGGAAGAAGTTATGCTAACCGGTGGTGATTAGGCAGACGCAGGTACAGTGAGGGTTGATTTGGCCATAACAGTCAGGCATGAAGAAAAAAGAATCTGAAAACATGTCGACTGGTTGAAAACAAAGTCAAAAACAGCCCTTGGGAGAGCGTCTGCTCTTGGCCGTTTTCAGCCGGTCACCAAAGGCAGAAAACGGCCAGAAACAGTCACTGGAAACCCATCAGCGAATTTGTAATGAGCTTCCCATTGCCCGCTCTACCTTGTTAGAGCAGGCTGGTACGGGATGAGTGACTGCAAAACTCTACTCCGCCAACCCTAACCGCAACCGGCCTCGATGGGATAAGCCGGCTTGCAAGGCAAATGCAACTATCACGGTAGATGGCGCGGAAAAGCTGCTCAGGCCGCCGCCGGAAAACATCAACCCAAGACCCAATGCGGTGGCGCCAAACCAGGCCGTCAAGCCCACCGGATTAAACGCGACCACCCGTTCGAGCGCTGCCACGTCACTGCGTCCGTAGACAATCTGCGCCAACGCCACACCCACCCAGGCCACCACGAAAATCCCCTGATAGGCCAACGCCTTGAGGAGGTAGGCAAACACGTCCGCGAGCATCAAGCCGTAGACGATCACCCCCACCGCCACTGCCCACATCAGGTACGAACCGCGAAGGCCAATTCGACCAAAGAACGCCTGCATGTTCAGGGTTGCCAAGTAATAGTTGGCGGTGTTGATCCGGGTTTGTGTGGCCCAGACAAACAGCAAACCCCACAGGCCCATCAACTGCAAAATCGCCATCACCACCGAAACTTCGTTCAGCGCGCCTTCGTGGGGAATGCTACTGACCAGGTAAATGCCCGCCGCGCCGTTGAGCAGAAACGTCACCGCGTAGAACGGCATGCCGAAGTTCCAGCGACCGTGGTACTCGGCGTCTTCAGGCTTGCCGAAACGCGCATAGTCGAAGGTGAACAGCATCAACACCCAGACGCCCATGTAGGCGACATAACAATCCCACCAGCCGAATGCACCAGGCGTTGCCGGGCCGAAATCCAGCCATTGCGGCTGGTAGCCATAACGG
>NZ_AKJO01000149.1:0-43206 GCF_000282295.1 Pseudomonas sp. GM33 | reverse complement strand
TCCTACAGTTTCAGCGTGGGCATGGCCCCCTGTGGGAGCTGGCTTGCCAGCGATGGTCGTTAACGATAACGCGGGTGAACAGGATGAACCCGGCACGCTTGAGTCCATCGCCAGCAAGCCCGGCCCCTACAGGCATTGCAGTGACACCTCATCGACACCAAAAACCGTCCACACAAAGAACAAAAAGGAATTAACAAATAAAAATTAAGTATTTATCGTTATAAAAATAGAAGCGTACTCTCCAGTCATCCCGTCATTGATCACCACAGTGAAGTGCCCCATGAATCCGACTGACAACCTCATCGATTTCGCCAGCTACCGCAAACGCAAACAAGCTCAGCAACGGGCACGGGCCATGTGGGAGATGTACGCACGCAACGCCGGATTTCAGGCATTCCAGTGGGTTCAGGCGTCTCGGTCTGCCGAGACACGTCAGGCGTGAACGCGCACGAACCCTCGCGCTTTCTGATAAGCGCGGGCGAGCCTGTGCTGGACCTGAACAATCCGGATGCCCCTGAAGAGGACCCGATCTGCGAACGGGTAGCACAAAACCTGCTGCGTCTGCGGGGCAAGCGCCATCTGTCCCTCGACGCCCTGGCCCGACAGTGCGGCGTGAGCCGTGCCATGCTGGCGCAAATCGAATCGGGGCGCAGCGTACCGTCCATCAAGGTGCTGTGCAAAATCGCCAAAGGCTTGAAGGTATCGGTGGCTGCGTTTCTGGAGCATCGGGCCTTCGAAGGTGTGGCCGTGCTGTCGGCGAGCCAGAGCAAACGCCTGGTCAGTGCCAACGGCGCTTTTGTCAGCCGCGCCCTGTTCCCCTTTGACGTGGCGCGCCAATCGGAATTCTACGAGCTGCGCCTGAGCCCGTTGGGAGAAGACCATTCGCAGGGCCATGGCCCAGGCGTCCAGGAAAACCTGGTGGTGGCGCAGGGTGTGCTGGAAATCAGCGTCAACGACGAGCGTTACCTGCTATCCACGGGGGACTCGATCCTGTTTTATGCCGACCAGCCCCACCGCTATCGCAACCCCGCCGACAGTGAAGCGGTGGCTTATCTTGTAGTGACCTACCCGGAACGCCTGGACTGAAACGACCTTGCTCGCGATGGGCTCAAGGCTGACGCGTTTTTTCAGAAAACCCGCGTCATCGTTGACGTCCATCGCGAGCAAGCTCGCTCCTACAGGTACGTTGCAGGATTTAGCAGGTGCAGCACATCAACGGCATGCCATTGCAACTCATCATCATGGGCATGCCGCAGTCGTTCATCATTTTCATCATCAGCTCGCAGCAGTTTTTCATCATGTCCATGTTCATGCCGGCCATCGGCATGATTTTGCACATCATGCCGTCAGCCATCATGGTGCATTCCATCACGCACTTCATCGACGGCATCGGCATGCCCATCATCGGCATTGGCATCATCATGTTCATCATCGGCATGGCCATGCTCGCCTGGGACATGCACATCATGCTCATGTTGCCGCAGTGCATCATCATCGGCATGCCGCAGTTCATCATCATCTGCATCATTTCAGCACTGTTCTTGAACATGGCCATGTCCATGCCAGCGGCCGGCATCATCTTGCACATCATGCCGTCGTCCATCATGTCGCAGGACATGGTCGCCATCATCATCGGCATGCCCATCGTCGGCATCATTGGCATGGTGGCGTTCATCGGCATTTGCATCTGCATGGCATTCATCATGGTGTTGCTCCCTGAAGGACTGGATAGTTGGGCGAAGCTGATGGAGGCCGATTCTAGGGAATCGGCCGAGCGCAACAAGCTGGCGATCGAACAGCCAAAGTCGATGTCGGGGCAGGCTTAACGAGGCAGACAGGACGATTGTTTCTGCAATGACGAACAATCGGATTCGATCACGGACAAGGTAAAAGCCATGACGCGGATTAATCGGTTACGGATATGCAGATTGCATCTATATAAATAGCGGAAAGAAATAATCGTTCTAACCGGAGTGACAATCTTTCTCTCCAGGTTAATGATTGGGTCGCAGGAAAAAACCCAATTTTTTCACGGATTGTCAGAAGCTCTACCACCGCCTCACAAAAAACCGGCCTGATCAGCCGGTTTAATGAGATGGTTAGCCTGACGGTGTCCCGGATTCTCAGGCCAGGCTCTCGACAGTCTCCCCGCTGCTTGCCCGTTGAGCATCCAGCAACACATCCAGCGTCGTGAGGAACAGGTCATGGCTCATGATGCCGGTGCACACCGTTGATAGAACCTGATTCCCCGCCTCGTCTTTCAGAGTGACCTTCTCGCTCCAGGCATTCAAATCGACTGAAGCAAGGCTCGACACCGGGACTTTACGTCCGTCAACTTCCAGAAACTCGCGTGTCACACTAATTGTTTGAGTGACGACATTCAGGAAGTCCCCTGCGATTCGCTTGCGCCAGACCTGCCCGGTCGGCACATACCTGAAGGTCACTGCCCCGCCAGACTCAAGTTTGTTCATCACAACCGGCAGACGCTCGCGGACGTGCAACTCGCGCACCAGTTGCTGAAAGTCCTGAAAGCCTTTCAGCGACTCGATGACCCGATGAAAGGGCTCGCGGTCATTACGCCGGTACGCCAGGTTGGTGATCAAGCCAGTGAATGCCGTTTGCCCCGAGCCGAACAGATACAGGTCTTCTACTTCAGCAAACGCCGTAAATTGCTGCTGCTTTCCACTGACAGCGACAATCCCGTGCTCGTAAACCTCATAATGGGTCCCGCGCAACTTTTTATGCCACGCATAAAGTCCGAACAGGACTGCCGAAATGACGACCAGCAAGCCACTGACGGAATAGATCAGCAACTGCGGGCTGGAACCACGACTGGTGTTCGCCCCGGAACTGCCCGCCGGCAGTATGGTCCCCAGGTACAACACAAATCCTGCCAGGCCCAACAAGACAATTGCGAACAACAGCATGAAGACCAGAAAGCCCTTGCCGTGGTGGAAGGTGGAGATCAATTGACCTGTCACCGTTGAAGCGGGTGTGGGTGATTGCTGCATGAGGTGGGTACTTCCCTAGTAGTTGACTGTAAAAAACACCGTAATCCAGACGTGTGTTGGTGAAAAAGCGGTAAACGATAATCATTGTCCGCCTCGCTGTGCAGGCTATCGCGATCTCAGTCACAGCGAACCTGGCTTTCAAATTCGAATTTACAGGTCGATCTCTGACTCGTCTTTTAAACCCTCAACAAAAGCGTCAAACGAACTTGCAAGCCATCGATAGGCCTTTGCATGATTGGTGGCATAACTGCTATCCGAATCAAAGGAATCAGTTGCGTAAAAACACACATTGCTATCGATCAAATCCAGACAGAAAAAGTTACCACCGTCGTCAATCGCAAACGGCAATAGGGTTTCAGGTATCACACCCTTTGAGGTCATCACTGCGTAACAGCCGTTTAAATACTTTGTCTCTGCAGCATCCAAAGCACCACTAGCCGCAACCGCTTTAAATTTTTTCACTCGAACGGGCTCATATTCATCACCACTATCCCACCAGTCTCTGTCTGCAACTCCACCATTATGAGTCAAATAAAAAACCTTAAAGCTTTCAGGTAACACATGCCCGATTTCGTCTTCCAGCAACGCTAGATCAGAGCTACTCACTTTCGGATCGGACTTGGACATTTGCAAAACACCCATCTTTGTCTCCTTTCTAACAAGTTGTGGAGGCGGCCTTCGGAGCCCGCCCTTTCAGCCAACCCTTAGAGTGCGAAATACCTACAGCATCAGTATTTCCATATGCCCCAGAAGGTAGACCAAAATGCTTTTCAAACTGAGCAACAGAGCCACCATGTGGGAATGTCGCTTCATGTGCTGAAGTTTTTACCAACTGCATAGTGGTCTTACCGGTTTTCGGATCAAAGTCATCAACGTGATGCCAAGTATAATCATCGGCTGCCGAAGCTTTGATACCTGCCTCTTTGTATGCTTGAGTGAAGTCCCGTCCTCTCGCACCCTGCATTGTGATTGAAACGATATTTTTTTGATTGCCCGTCACAGGAAACAAATCAGGAGAACCCGTAAAATCAACCCCTTTGAAAGCCCAGCCCCACGGGTCAATCCATACGTTCGCATTAGGGGCGTAACGGTAGAGGTTGAGTCCCCCATCCAACCCAATCGGATCCTGCGTAACAAACCGCCCCACCCCCGGATCGTAATACCGAAACGTGTTGTAGTGCAGCCCCGTCTCATCATCGAAATACTGCCCCTGAAACCGCAGATTCTGTTCAACTTCATTGACCGTCAGCTTCTCAACCGCCCCCCCCAAGCCTTGTTCGTCGCCTGCCAGACAATGCTCCCGTCCGCGTCAGTCATCTCCAGCGGCGTACCAATCTGGTCGGTATGGAAGTAGTAAAGCTGCTGCTCTTCACCTTCTGCCTGGTCGACACGCGCCAAAGGCGCATAACTCCCCGGCTCATAGAGGTACAGACTGCTCCGCCCCGGACTTTCCTCCCGCAGTATCCGCAAGCCTTGCCACAAAAAGTGCTTCTGCTCGGTCCGACCCTTGATCTCTGAAACCTTGGCAACCCGCCGCCCCAGGCTGTCGTACCGATACGAACCGGTACTCTCCAATTTGCCGTTGACCAGCGTCTCGGCCCGGACCAGCCGATTCTCACAGTCATAAACAAACGTCTGCAGCGTGCCCATGCCGCTGCGTTTTTCAATCAGGTTGCCCCACGCATCGTAGGCATACTCCTGATCCCGCCAGCGCTTGAGGCGGTTGTCCTTGACGTGGTCGAACTGGCTGGTGTTGAAGTTCAGCCGGTTCGCCGCGGCGTCGTAGCGGAACTCTTCGCTGTCGATCAACTGGCCGGTGTCGCGGCTGTGCAGTTGGCCGTTGGCTTCGTATTCGTACTTGATCTCGCCGCGCAGTTTGTCGAGGGTGCGGGTCAGTTCGCCGGCCGGGTCGTACTGGTGACGGCGGTGGATCGGGTTGTAGGCGTGCTCGACCAGCAGGTCGGGCTGGATGCCGGGGTTGTGGAGGCGCGAGAGTTTTTCCGCCGGCAGGCGCGAGGCGAACTGCCAGCTCTTGCGGCCCATCGCGTCATAGCCGAAGCAGCTGGTGAGCGTGCCTTGGGTGCGCAGGACTTCGCGGTGCAGGTCGTCGCGCTCGATGTCGCTGATCAGTTGGCCGTCGAGGTTGAGTTGGTGCAGGTGGCCGCTGCCGTAGTACAGGTGATTGAGGTGTTGGCCGGTGGGCAACGTCAGCGTGGTGAGGTTACTCAGTGGGTCGTATTCGTAGGACAAGGCGCCTTGCGCTGTGGTCTCCTGAATCAGGCGGCCAAGCAGGTCGTAGGAGAATTCGAGGGTTTCTTCGCTGACGCCGAGTTGCTTGCCCTGCGCAGTCGGCAGGCGCTGGATCGACAGCAGGCGATCAGCGTCGTCGTACGCGTAATCCTGACGGGCATCGGCATTCAGTTTGGCCAGCAGCCGGCCAATGCCATCGCGCTCGAATTCGGTGCGGCGCTGTGGCCGTTCACCGCGCTCGCCGTAGCCGGTTTCGTCGACCTGGGTCAGATGCCCGCCGAGGTTGTAGCTGAAGCGCCGGGTGAGGTTGTCGATGCGTTTTTCTTCGATCAACCGGTCGGACGCATCGTAGGCGAACTGGTACGCCGCGTTGTTTTCGTTGATCAGTGCCGTCAGGCGAATCGCAGGGTCGTACTCGTAGCGAATGCGTTGGCCCTTGGCGTCCTGGCGGCTGCTCGGCAGGCCCCGGGCGGTGCGTAGCAGGCGCGTGGTCTGGCCTTTGCCATCGGTGTGCGTCAGTACCTGGCCGAGGGCGTTGTAGGTGAACGATTCGGCGCTGCCGTCCGGGTGATGGATGCGCAGCACTTCGCCGTCGGGTTTGCGTTCCAGCGTGGTGGTCTGGCCCAGCGCGTCGGTGACGGCGACCAAGTGCTGGCGCTCGTCGAAGCGATACGTGGTGTTTTTACCCGAGCAATCCTGGAAGCGCTCGACCTGGGCCAGGGTGTTCCACCACAGGTATTTGGACTTGTGGGTCGCGTCGATGATGGTGTGTGGCAGGCCATCGTCGCCGTTGAGGTATTCGGTGGTGTGACCGAGGGCGTCGACTTCGGCGATAAGGTTGCCCTTGGCGTCGTAGCGGGCTTGCCAGGTGCTGCCGTCCAGGAAGGTGGTTTCTGTGACCAGCGTAGTACCGAGGTGGTACTTGTATTTGATCTGGCGGCCCAACGGGTCGGTTTCTTCAAGCAAACGCGAAAAATTGTCGTACTTGAACCCCAACCGGTTTCCATCCGGCAGCTTGAGACCGGTCATGTTGCCCGCTTCGTCGAGGTCGATGGCGTACTGCTCACCGCCGAAGTCGCGACTGGCAATCACGCGGCGATCTTCGTTGTAGTGGACCTGGAGCTCGCGCCCCAGTGCGTCAGTGGCCCACGAGGTGCGCTGCTTGAAGTCGTAGCGGTAGTGAAAGTGTTCGCCATCGCTGGTCCAGTGCTCCACCACACGCAGCTGGCCTTCAATGGTTTCCCAGCGGTAATGACAGCTCAAGCCCAGGGCGTTGCTGTGGCTGGCCATCACACCATCGGCGTAGCTGAAGCGGCGCATCGAATCGCTGTTGCGATTGATCACTTCGATGAGTTGGCCGTTGTCGTCATAGCGGTACTGCACCAGGGTTTCAACCGCCTGGTTGTCGACGACGCGCTTGACGTCGGTCAGGCGCCCAAGCGGGTTGTCATAGTGCAGGTGCACCCGAACACCACCCGTGGCGCTGATGTCGGTCAGCCGGCCTTCTGCCGTGCGGGTGAAATGCAGGTAATGCCCGAGGGCATTTTCCAGGCGTTGCAGCGGGACATCGCTGTTGTCGTCCGGCACCTCGCCGAAGTAGAAGAACAGGTTGTCGAGGGTTTGCAGCAGGTAATGGCCGCCTTCGGTGCGGACCAGGTGGAGCTGCTCATAGGGGTTATAGATGCGATCACCGGGCTCCACATCCACAAAGGGCACGCTGCGCCCCTGGTTATCCGTGAGGTAGACGAAGCTGCCGCTTCTGCGCAGGCTCTGCTCCCAAGGCAAGACCCAACCTCTGCCGAGCACGCTGTCGACGGTCAGATCGCTGGCATAGAAGCGAGACCATTCAATCGGCATGAGCCCCGGGAGCGCGAAGTCGGTTTCTCCGGACTCGGGCAATAGCTTGCGCCCGCTGGTAAGGTCGACGGGGTTGCCGCTCAAACCGCCGATTGCGCGCTCAACGGCCGGACCGATGACAAAGCGCCCGGCCAGATAACTGGCCGCCACGGTCGCTCCAAACTTCAATGCGCAAGGCCCGGCAGCCTTCAGACCTTGCGTCATGCCCAATCTGAAGATCGGACCTACTGCGCGGCCCATCGAGGCGACAATCATCAGCACGTCGACGGTGACCCGAAGCCAGCCGGGTACTTCTTCGTCGACATCCAGATAGCGCTCTGTCCCGCCGCCGATGAACACATTGTTCGAGCCGCTGGAGATCTTCGCGCCACAGGTCAGTTTGTCACCCTTGCGCGAAGCCGCCACATTGTTGATGAAAACGTTGGAAGAGCCTTCGGCAACCATGACCGGCGCAGGGTGTTTATCGCACGTGCCCATGCTCAACTTTGCGTGGGCGGCATTGCGGCTGTTGATGAACACATCCGTCGAGCAGCCTTCAAGCTTGATCCCCCCGGCGGGCGAACTCATTGACGCTCCGATGCTCTCGCCAATCATGGGGACGAAACTGGCAGCCAGTCCTACGGCAATTCCCAGCAGAATTCCGCCGAGCCCCGCCGTGCAGATCATGAATGCGGCAGCCGTCGCAATCGCAAGCCCGATCACTGCGCCGGCAAGAAAACCGCCGAGCGCACTGGTGTGTTCAATTTCATCGCCCCAACGCGCAGCTTCGAACATGGGTTACTCCTGTTCGGCGCTGTCGGTGGACACCGTATCGGCCTGGCGCGGTTTGAAACTTTCCAGCAGCTGTAGCCAATTCTGGTTTTGTGTAACGCTGAAATCAGCCTGGCTGGTCGTGGAAACCACAAGGATGCGACCGGGTTCGATTTCGAACGCTGCCTGCCGTTGGTAAACCGGTCGACCATCGTTCATGTAGTAAGCATCCACCTGGATGCCGGAGAGCGGTTGCTCTCCGGACAGCGCTGCCGGCTTCTTGCTGAGCAAGGTATAGCCGCGCAGTTTGGCGGCAATGAGTTTTACCTGGCGCTCGATGTAAGCCTTCAGATCCTCTGCCGGCAGCATGTTGTCGCGCGACAGTGTGATGTTCAGCGGCGCAGGAATGCTGTTGCCGAGCACAAACATGTTCACCGTGCGGTCCTGAAAACCTTCCGGCAGAGTGATGGATCCTTCCTGAAGCTGATAGTCCATTGGGCGTGCGTTCCGTGAATAGGTGAAAGAGGAAAAGGCTTAGTCAGCGCTGATGTTTTCGAGCATCGTCTCGAATTCGATCAGCCAATCGGCAAGCTCTGCATGAGCGGGATTGATCATCGTCGACATGCTCAACCATTGGCGCTCGTTACCATTGTCGGGATGGATGACTGCGCTGGTCGTTCTGCCGTGGCGACGCTCCTGTCCCGCTGTGAAGATATAATCCAGGGTAATCGCCGGATTGCCTGCCAGCAGGCAATCGCTCTGCCGCACGATGGTGACGTCGGGGTGGTTTTTGCGCAGGTTCTCCACATACAACTGCACCGAACGTTGCAATGTCAGCCCTTCAGGTGCAGGACGACGCTTGACACTGAACGTGACGGGATGACCCTGCTTTTCGAGCGTTGTATCGATGTCGCGGAAGTTGAAGCCTTGCGGCATTACCAGATTCAGCCCCGCGACTTTCAATTCATTGCGCGCCAATTGAAGCGGTACCACCGCTACCGGCTCAGGCTCGATGACAGCGGGCGAAGCCTCGGCAGCCTCCTGCAACTGCTGCCGCGCAAGTGTTTCGGCCGCGATCCGTTTCTCGGAAATACGATCGTAGATACTGGTCCTGACCATGGTCTGATTTCTCACTTGTTGATATCGACACGGTCACCGTGGACATAGGTGTTCTTGCCAAGAATATCGATGGCGTCGCCTTTTATTTCGATGCCTTCGGGGGTCAGCTTGATACTGCTGCCGCCCACCTGAAGAATGATGTGCTGCTTGGCACTGACCTGAATGAACTGGTTGTCGACCTGAATCGTCAGCGAGCCTTCCTGGACATTCATCACCGTGTCTTTCTTGATCGTTTCGGTGTGCGTGCCACCGACCTTGATCGTGCGATTGCTACCGACGGTATGGACTTCATCGACCTCGATCTCGGTGTCCATGTTGCGCTCGGCATGCATGATGATCTGCTCGGCACCGGCCTTGTCTTCGAAGCGGAAGAAGTTCGCCGTGCCGCCGTCACCTTTCATCGACCGCGTCAGAAACCCACTCTGGGTCTTGTTCGCCGGCAGCGACCAGGGCGGGGTGTTCTGGCTGTTGTAGAGGCTACCCATGACCAGCGGGCGGTCTGGATCACCATCAAGGAAAGCCACAACCACCTCGTCGCCAACGCGAGGGATCAAGACACTACCGAAGCCGCCACTGGCTCCGGACTGCGCGACACGAACCCAGCAGGAGCTCTTGTCGTTGAACTCGCCGTAACGATCCCAGTGAAACTGTACTTTCACCCGACCCAGTTCATCGGTGTAGATCTCCTCGCCAGGTGGGCCGACAACAATGGCGGTTTGCGGACCGGAAATCGTTGGCGTTAGAGTGTCGAGCTGCGGTCGGAACTTGATTTTCTTGCGTACGCAAAAAAACTCATTGGCATAACCCGCCTGCCCGCCGGACAGGTAATTATTACTGCCCCGGTGCTGGATGCTCATCAGCAAAAACTGTCGATCTTCGACTGAGCCATTATCGTGCTCGTAATGCTGCGTGAGTTCGAACGTGTAGCCGGGGCGCATCGCCCGGCAGTTGCTCGCACCAGCAAACGCCTTGCCTTTAAGTTCCAGTGCCTCGATGCGATTACGCACCAGCACTTCGCCATCGTCGTAGGTTCCATGGGTGTACTGGCCCATGAAATCGTAAATCTCGTAGGCCGGTACATCACCCTGCTGATTCAGACTATTCATGATCACTGGAAGGCGGTTTTGAGGCTGGCGGTAATCGAAGGTCTGAACCGCTATCTTGCTCGACTGCAACTCCCTCTCTGCATTCCAGTGGGTGATCGAGTCCGCTGTTTCAGTAATGGATGCCGTATGAAAACGTACTTGAGGCTGCTCAGGCAGCGCAGGCAACTGGGTTGAATCATCCATGATGATCAACGTGTGACTATCGGCAGTGTGCTCGAAGTAAAAGAACAGCCCTTCGTGCTCCAGCAGGCGCATCACGAAATGCCGATCACTTTCCCGATACTGAGTGATGTAGCTATGGGGTTTGAGCGTACGGTTGATGCGAAACTCGAACTTGGCCAGCCCTTCATAACGACTGAACACTTTGGTAATCACTTGTTCGACCGTTTGGTCCTGGAAAATCTGCGAGTCAAAGCGCTGTTCAAGCAAACTGAGCCAAGAGCCGATCAGCGCCGAATAACGACACATCCCACCATCACTGCCATTGCTGCCGAAACGCAATACATGCCCGTTGATGTAACGACTTGCGCCCGTAGCCAGTTCGATCTCGATCGTCGCCGACTGCCCCATGGCACTCTTGAGTTTTACGCCGGCATCATCGGACAACAGATCCAACTGGAAACCGAACTCCATCGACAGGCCTTCGTGTCCGACGAAAGACTCAAGCAAGAGCTCCTGGCCACTTTTGAGCGGCATGGTCAGTTTGAACAGGCGCCGGTTCTGCGCGGTAAACAGGGATGAAAGGTCCATTGTCATGTGTAACTCCTGGAATCAATGTTCGGGCAACCACCGCATTAACGTTCTGGTCGTCAGGAACCTGTCGACTGGCGAAGGGAACCCATCCATTTAAACAACCGGCCCAGCCACCAGCGGCTGCGGGCTTCGCGTATTTCGTCGATTTGCATGAAGGTGTAGGGGGTTGGCATTTTGCGCTCACGGATATGAAGGGTGCGGAGGCCTCGGATGCTGTGGCGTAAGTAAAACAAAATAATTACAGAACACCCCGCGCAGATGACTAGCGCAACCATGCCACCCGTTTCCGCACCCACCGACTTCAGAAACATACTGCCTGTGAGTGTCGAGACACCGGAAATCAATCCGAGGTTATAACTCTTGGAATTCACAATTTTTTTAGGTCGAGCTGTAACTCTATTGCCTACGCATTCGAAAGGAAAAAAAGAGGATTTACTATAAAAAATCACCAAAAACATCAGAAACACGATAGTGATCGGTGCTGTCCCAATGACTACAGACCTAGGATCTCCCTTGCCAAAAGAATCTGAAGCAATCAAGTACGCCAAACTACTGGAAATATAAGGAAAGGTAAATATCGCAGCTGACAATATAGCCGCAAAAAATACAACAAACCTCTCACAATAATAAATCAAATATAGACTAAAACAAAAAACAACAACTACAAGAAACAAATACCACCACCAAGAACACTCCAAGGTCAAGGGCCCAAAAACACCAAAAAAAGCAGCCATAAAAAACATTAAAAAAATATGTTTTTTTATATTATTCGCGTCAATCATGAAAATTTCACTCAAAACCGCCCGCCCACATCAAGCCGAAGAGCGCAGGGAGCCTAACCATTTCAACAATCTACCCATCCACCACCGGTTACGGGCTTCACGAATCTCATCAATTCTCATGAAGGTGTAGGGGATAGGCATGCCACGCTCTTGCAGGCGAAGAGTACGGATACCGCGAATTATGTGACGGAGACGTATTAACAAATATACGCACATACAAGTCCCTAATAAAATAGAAACCGCCCCTCCACTAAACGAGCCTACAGATTTAACAAACAGACTACCAATCAAAGTGGAGACTCCTACAAACACCCCACCAACGAATCCAAAATCCTTTGCCTTGAACTCACGAGCAGCGACTTTTCCACCATCAATTTCAAAA
Source organism: Pseudomonas sp. GM33 (assembly GCF_000282295.1). Classification (NCBI taxonomy): domain Bacteria; kingdom Pseudomonadati; phylum Pseudomonadota; class Gammaproteobacteria; order Pseudomonadales; family Pseudomonadaceae; genus Pseudomonas; species Pseudomonas sp. GM33. The sequence goes on along the minus strand of NZ_AKJO01000149.1, from coordinate 31,196 downwards.
GGAAAGAATGAAGACTTCGTAAAATAAATCAGAAAAAACAATGCAACCACTATTAGCATAGGCCCTACCCCAGCCATGACCGCACCGACCACACCAAGCCCTAAATCCTTCTTCGAAAGCAAGTAACTTAAACTGGATAACAGATAAATAAACGAATACAAACCAGCACAAAGCATTATCAATACGAAGCTTGTATATCGTTCACACCGATAAGCCAAATACAAAGTAGCGTTCAGCATGAAAAAAACAATCGATATATATAGATACCAGTAATAGGGAAATCCAGACACCTTGAACCCCCCCACAAATGCCACCGCAAAAAACATGAGCCACGGGAGTTTTTTTATCATATATGCATCTGGATTAAACATCTAACACTCTCATTTTTTTAGGTAGTCCGCAATTTCTTTATCAGCCCCACTGCTCCCCATATACGCTTGTACGGCAGTACCACCCACCCAACCAACTGCTAAAACTATAACCAGCGGCGCTCCGAGCGCACCAGCAATAGCTGTAAAAATCATCCCCCCCGCAAAAGCGGCAACGTTAGTAGGCTGACTTTCGGTAGACTTCCTATAAAACTCACCCATCGACGTTGAACTTGTATAATCCAGATAAGCCTGCGGCCCAACGGCTAACGCAAAACCCACCACATTACCCGTCATGAACTTGAGTCCGCCTGTCGCTCCGTTTGCATGAACCATGGCACGCTGATTAAGCGCCCCTCTGGTTCCATAAGCCGGAAGATGAGCAACTTGCCCTCCAACCCGACCGAGCACCTTGTAACTTTGTGCCTGAGCAGTAATCGGCACCTCAAAGTGCAACTGCCCTGCAACCCGAATCAGTTTTATCCTGCCTTTGAAGGCTTTTTTAGCGGATGTCGAGTTCGCTGTGCCCCGACTATTGGCCCACTTGATCAGTTTTTTCTTGTCGGCCGCGGAGAGATCCAGCAAGTCTACAACCGACTTCGACTTGGAAAATGCAGCTACGCTGGTGCCTGCACTCACCAACGTGCCAGGCAAGTTGGCTGGAGAAAACAACAAAGGGCCTACCTCCGGGATGGCCGCTGCGGTTTTCTGTAATTCTTTCAGCGCTTCGACGGAAACGTCCTTCGCCGAAGACAAATTCCTGATTAACGAGCGCAGTAACTGCAAGGACTCTTGCGCCTCACTCGGCGACATGTCCAATTCGGGCGAGGCCAGTTCATGGGCAAGAAACATCGCCGCGTTGTAATCGCTCGTCGCGTAGTAACCGGCAAAATTTTGCGGCGCAGGGAAAGACCGCGAGGCGATCTCGCTGGGAAATGAAAGATTGCCGCCACCGATCAATCCGGCTTGTTGACGCGTTCCACGGGGGTTCGCCACTGTGCAGGGTAAAAACCTTTCGTCCATGTTCCTTTCTCCTGATACCGCCTTCCCGAAAAGATCTTCGGCAAAACCTGCTCCGTGCAATAACTGACCAATCTTTCTTGGGCCATACTCCGTTCAAAGAGCATTGCCCCATCAACCATCACGAAAAAAACCGCTGTTTCGATTGTCTTCCTGAATCACAAACGGCGGAAAATGACCCGTGGGTGCGACAACCACCCTGCGGGAAAAGTGCCGAAGGATTTCAACAAAAATAGAACTGCGTCACATTTTTTAATCGTCCCCCGAGCACGTGCGAAAGGAAACACCTATGCAACACCAAGTGTCAAGCCGGTATTTTTTGTTCAGGAAATCATATGTCGAAATGCTGGCACATCATTCATCGCCTCCGAATCGCTTATCCGCGTCCAATATTGGACCGGCTTCACATAGATACTGATTAAATATTTGATCCACCACCTCGCCGAAACCATTGAATTGGCTGGATTTCGGAACTACCTGACAGACACATCCCACAAGTAGTGGCAAGCAGACATCATTGTGACCAGTAATCAAACACAGAAAAGTCCGTCCCCATGAATATCGAAAAACTGAAAGAAAAAACCCTGAAGCTACGGTCCGCCATCGATGCATTGAAGGCAAAGGACCCTGCTGTAACCCAACTGGATCTAGAGCTGTCGCCCCTGATGGACCGGGCTGAACGAGGTCAAATCCGCACGCCTTTGGAGTGGCGAGATATCCCTGGACGCTACTTGTTCACTGAACACGGCTTGCAGCAATACGCAGAACTTGAACTGGCTTTTGCGGAGTTTAAAATCGAACTGACTGGCGGAGAATCCCCGACGCTACTCCGACTGAAAGCCCGAATGGCTCCGCCGTCCGGAACAGCCTGACAAAATCCGCGAAAAGAACGCCTGCCATATTCCCGCCACGCGCCAATGCCATCATCCCCTCCCGATTAATATGACACTTGCACTGCAATAGTTCTGAAATCGCCAATCAATCCGGAACTGGGTGAACCGGTTCACCTTTTACAAATTATTTTCAATTAAAAATTGGATCCACCACGCCTCTGAAACCATTGAATTGACTGGCTTTCGGAACTATCCGACAGAGACATCCCACAAATAGTGGCAAGCGGACATCATTGCAGCATCTAACAAAAACGAGAAAAAATCCGTCCCCGAATGAAACTTTCGATACGACGTGTTGCCATACACGACGTTACTGGCAACTCGATATCCATATGCCAGCATCACACTTCCGATTGTTTCCGGCAGTGTGATTTTTTGATGACGAACACCAGCAATCACTTCTCGTGGACGGATGTCCACTTGTGAATCAAGTCACTCGACATGCTCTCCGGTTTTATTCCAGGAAGGTGCGAAGTGCTCAAGGACGATGTACCGATGACTCAAACGTTTTTTGATGTTGAAGCATTGATCCAGCTGCGAAGCCAGACCCGGGCCATTTCCGATGCGCTCAAGGCGCAGGCCTCGGATTATCTGGCGACCCTGGCTTTGCTGATTCGTCCGCAAGCGTTTTTCGGTGAATACCTGCAGGGCGCGCAACGCAGCAGCGGGCGCGAGACCCAGCACCATTTCAAGGAACTCAAGGAGCTCTTCGACCGCATCGGCTCGGCCGCTCCGTTCCAGCTGGTCAATGAACTCGAAGTGCCCCTCAACCTGCTCAGTACGACCCCGCAATTGTTTGCGCTGGAGTACGACAAGGTGCTGTCCCAAAGCGGTCAATCCATTCGCATCACCAGCCCCGTGCGCTGGGTGGTGGGCTTCAGTTCGTTCGACCTGGCCCGTTTTCGCACCGTCATCAAAGACCCCAATCGCAGCAGCGCCGAGCTGTACCGCTTCGTGGTGCATTACCTGGTGCTGTTCTACTGCCTGAGCAAGTCGCCCGGCATCAGCCGCCTGCTCGAAGGCCTGCGTTTCCCCGTCAGTTTCGAACGCTTGAAGGAGTTCGGCGACCTGCCCTTCTGCGTCATCAGCTCGCCGGTTCGCTCGCAGTTGCCGGACGAGGCCGTGATCCGCAGCAGCACCCAGATCGCCGGCAACACCAGCTTCGAAGAGCTGGTGGGGCACGCCAACATCATGGAAATGAACGATGAAATCCGTCAGCGCCTGCTGCTGACGATCGAAGGAATGTAACGCGCTCGGCCACCCATTGAACCGACACGCAAACGACTTGCAGCGAATTGTTCGCACAGGAGATCACGATGGCGAAGAAGGAAAGTACCCAGCACAAACTCGACCGCGTCCGCGCGCCTCGGGTCCATATCACCTACGACGTGGATATCGGTGACGCTCAGGAAAAGAAAGAGCTGCCCTTTGTCGTCGGTGTGCTGGGCGATTTCTCCGGCAACCCGCTGGAGCCGCTGCCGAAGCTCAAGGACCGCAAGTTCATTTTCATCGACCGCGACAACTTCAACGGCGTGCTCAAGGGCATCAAGCCGCGCCTGACCTACCGCGTCGACAACACCCTGGCGAAAAACGGCACGCAGCTGGGTGTCGAGCTCAACTTCAACGCTCTCGAAGACTTCGAACCGCAGAACGTGGTCAAGCAGGTCGAGCCGCTGCGCAAGCTGCTGGAAGTGCGCAACAAGCTGGCGGACCTGCGCAACAAGATGGGCGGCAACGACAAGCTCGAAGAGCTGCTGATGGACGTGTTGCAGAACACCGAGAAGTTGAAAACCCTGGGCAAGGAATTCGGCCGTGAAGCCGCCGTTCCGGCCACCGACGGCAAAGCGTAGGAGCCTGACGATGAACGACAAGCAAACCGTGACTCAACAGGACAGCACGCTGGTTGAAGTGGACAGCTTCACCGCGCAATCCTCGTTGCTCGACAGCATCATTTCCGAAAGCCGCGTGGCCCGTTCCGAGACTGAACGCACCCGTACCCGCGACCTGATCGGCGAACTGGTCAACCAGATCCTGGAAGGCGAAATGACGCCGAGCAAGGACCTGATCGCCGTGCTCGATGCGCGCATCGCCGAGATCGACGCGATGCTCTCCGAGCAGATGAACGAAATCATGCACGCCAGTGAGTTCCAGCAGCTGGAAGCCTCCTGGCGCGGCCTGAAGTATCAGGTGGACCAGACCGAGACCAGCACCACGCTGAAGATCCACTTGCTCAACGCGTCGAAGAAAGACCTGGTACGCGACCTCAAGGCCGCTTCCGAATTCGACCAGAGCGCGCTGTTCAAGAAGATCTACGAAGAAGAATACGGCACCTTCGGCGGTGCACCGTTCGGCATGCTGCTGGGTGACTACGAGTTCAACCGCAGCCCGGAAGACATGTACCTGCTCGAAGAGATCTCCCACGTCGCCGCGGCCGCCCATGCGCCGTTCATCTCGGCGGCTTCGCCTGAGCTGTTTGGCTGGGATTCGTTCACCGACATGTCCGGCCCACGGGATCTGGCGAAGATTTTCGACACCGTCGAATACGCCAAGTGGAAGTCCTTCCGTGCCTCGGAAGACTCGCGTTATGTCGGCCTGACCCTGCCCCACGTGCTCGGTCGCCTGCCTTACGGCCCGGATACCACGCCGGTCGAGGAATTCAACTTTGTCGAAAGCGTCGACGGACGCGACCACAACAAGTACCTGTGGATGAACGCCGCCTACGCGCTGGGCACCCGGGTCACCGATGCGTTTTCCCGTTACGGCTGGTGCGTGGCGATTCGTGGCGTCGAGGGTGGTGGCCTGGTGGAAGGCCTGCCGACCCACACGTTCAAGACCGATGACGGTGAAATCGCCCTCAAGTGCCCGACCGAAATCGCGATCACCGACCGCCGTGAAAAAGAGCTGTCGGACCTCGGCTTCATTCCGCTGGTGCACTGCAAGGGCACGGACTACGCCGCGTTCTTCGGCACCCAGTCGGCGCAGAAGCAGAAGCAGTACAACACCGACATCGCCAACGCCAACGCCCGGCTTTCCGCGCAGTTGCAGTACATCTTCGCCACCTCGCGCATCGCCCACTACATGAAGGCGATCATGCGCGACAAGATCGGCAGCTTCGCCTCGCGCAAGGATGTCGAGCTGTTCCTCAACAAGTGGCTGTCGAGCTACGTGTTGCTGGACGACACCGCGAGCCAGGAAGCCAAGGCCAAGTTCCCGTTGCGCGAAGCCCGCGCCGAGGTGTTCGAAGTGCCGGGCAAGCCGGGGGTGTACAAGGCCGTGACCTACCTGCGCCCGCACTACCAACTGGACGAGCTCACCGCTTCGTTGCGCCTGGTCGCTGAATTGCCGCAATCGACCCGCGGCTGATCATGCACATTGCCAGGGAGGCAATATGAGTAGTCAACACAAGCTGTTGCCATCACTGCTGGACCGGTTGCTGGACGATCGTCCGCACCAGTCCATCGAAGCGTCATCGCAGCGCTTGTGTTCGCTGGCCGATTACAAGGCCAGCATCGTTCGCGACCTGGAGATCCTGGTCAATACCCGCCAGTCCCTGGTCGCCAACGAGCTGGATGGTTTCGTCAATCTGGGCGGCACCATCCTCGACTACGGCATGCCGGATTTCACCAGTCGCAGCGTGCTTGACCCCAAGGATCGCCTGTTGATCCAGCGGCAGCTGGAGAAGGCGATCTCGGTCGGCGACCGGCGCTTTCGCAGCGTCAAGGTCCAACTGCTTGCCCAACAGACCGGCCAACGCATGCTGACCTTTCGCGTGGACGCGGTCCTGCGCCTGCAGGACGTCACCCGTCAGGTGTCCTTCGACGCGGTGCTGCAGGTCAACACCCAGGAATACAAAGTGCAGAACCTCAACTGATGCTCGACGATCTGCTGCCCTATTACGAAAAGGAACTGTCGCACCTGCGCTTTTTGGGCCAGGAGTTTGCGAGCCAGTATCCGAAAATCGCTTCGCGGTTGCTCATCGAGGGCGATAACTGCGAAGACCCGCATACCGAGCGCTTGATCGAAGCCTTCTCGTTCCTGTCTGCACGGGTACACAAAAAACTCGACGACGAGCTGCCGGAAATCGTCGAGTCGTTTCTCGAAGTGCTGTACCCGCACTACCTGCGCCCTACCCCGTCGATGTCGATCGTCGAGTTCAACCTGGGCAAGCAGGAAAAAGTCACCGAAGCCTTCCGTGTGCCCCGGCATACCGAAATCAGTGCCAACCCGATCGATGGCGTGGTGTGTAAATTCCGCACCTGCTACCCGGTCGAGCTGTGGCCGGTGGCGGTGCAACAGGCATCGTTCATCGAGATGGAGCGTTCGGCGTTCAACGGCCAAAGCGCTGACCTGGTCGCGCGCTTGCGCATCGGCCTGGTGGCGACCGGCGACGTGATGTTCGGCAAGCTGGAACTGGACCGCCTGCGGTTCTTCCTCGACGGCGAAAGCACGTTGATACTGCAACTGTACGAACTGCTGTTCAACAACCTGGCCAAGGCCACGCTGACCTTCGAAGATCAGGGCCGCACCCGCGAAGTCGCCTTGCCGGCCAACGCACTGAAAACCGTCGGTTATGGCCTGGACGAAGGCCTGGTGGATTACTCCGAGCGCTCGTTCCTCGGCTACCGCCTGCTCCACGAGTACTTCACCTTCCCCGACAAGTTCATGTTCTTCGACCTGTCGGGCTTTGCACGAATTCTGGCGGGCAAAGACGTCGAGAAAGTCGAGGTCAATTTCTACTTCTCCGACTACGACCTGAGCGACCGTCTGGCGCGCCTGACGCAGAACATCGGGCGCAACAACTTCAAGCTCAACTGCACGCCGATCATCAACCTGTTCCGCCAGCAGGCCGAGCCGATCAAGTTGACCCACGCCCAGCACGAGTACGCGGTGACGCCGGATGTGCGTCTGCAAAGCTCGGCCGAAGTGGTGTCCATCGACCGCGTCCGACGCGTGCGCAAAGTGGGCAGCATCGACCAGGTGGGCACTTGCCATCCGTTTTTCGAGCCCCGTGGCGATCAGGGTCCGGGCCAGAGCTTCTGGATTGCCCGGCGTCGAGCCGTACAGACCGGCCAGCGCGATGGCTCGAACGTGTTTATCCGGGTGGTCGATCGAGAACTGGGGCTGATGGAAGCCAACAACGATACGTTGAGCATCCGCCTGACCTGCAGCAACCGCGACCTGCCGCTGATGTTGCCTTTCGGTGGCGAGCGCGGCGATTTCACTATCCCGGGCAACTCGGTGATCAAGGACATCCGTTGCCTGCGCAAGCCCACCGCCACCGCTCGCGTGCCGCTGGGCAACGGCGTGATCTGGCGGCTGATTTCGCACCTGTCGCTGAACCATATGTCGCTGGTGTCCCGCGGTCGCGAAGTGCTGCTGGAGCTGTTGTCGCTCTACAACTACCGCAACCTGTCGGCACTGCGCAAACAGATCAACGGCATCGTCTCGGTGAGCAGCGAGCCGGTAGTGGCGCGCATCGGCCACCCGCGGCCGAACTTCGTGCGCGGCGTCGGCATCACCCTCAATTTCGATGAAAGCCAATACACCGGCAGCGGTGTGTTCCTGTTCGGCATGGTGCTCGATCACTTCTTTGGTCAGTACTGCACCATGAACAGTTTTACCCAATTAACCCTTCGCACCTTGCAGCGCGAAAAGAGAGTCGTCCAATGGCCACCGCGAACCGGCGATCAACCCCTGGTCTGATCGACCAGGCAAGGGCTGAGCCGCACCGATTCGAGTTTTTCCAATTGGTGCGCCTGCTTCGCCTGCATTACAGCAGAACCGGGCGCATGGACCTGGAAACCCGACCGCACGAAGACCCTCTGCGTTTTCGCTCGCAGCTGTCGCTCAACTTCCCGGCCAGTGAAGTCAGCGACCTGCAGTTCGAGCGTGAAGGCAAGGTGTCCGTGGCCGGCCTGCCGCTGTCCGAGATGCAAGTCACCTTCATGGGCCTGGTCGGGCCCTCGGGTGTGTTGCCGCGCCCGTACACCGAGCTGCTGATCGAGCGGCACGTCCAGTACCGCGATGACGCGGCCCATGCCTTCCTCGACATCTTTTCGCACCGCATGACCACGCTGTTCTACGAGGCCTGGCAAAAGTACAAGTTCTACATCGAGTACGAACGCAACGGTACTTCGGACTTCGATCGCTACCTGCTCAACCTGGTGGGTTTCGGTCCCGAGGCGCAGAAGCAGAAATTCGACCGGCAAGGCTCGCCCCTGCGCCGTGAACTGTTCAGCTATTTCTCCGGGCTGTTTGCGCAGAAACCGCGCAACGCGTTGAACCTGGAAGCGATGCTGTCTTTTTATTTTTCGCTGCCATTCAAGGTCAAGCCGTTTGCCGGTCGCTGGCTGAAACTCGACGCCGGCCAGTGCACGCAACTGGGGCGCAAGAACGCCGTGCTCGGGCAAAGCGCCGTCGCCGGCAACCGGGTCTGGGACTACCAGTCGTGCGTGCGCATCGAGATGGGTCCACTGGAGCTGGCCGACTATCAACGCTTCCAGCCAGGCACCGAGGACTACCGGAAACTGGTGGAACTGGTGCGTTTCTATGTCGGCGCCGAACTCGACTTCCAGTTGGCGCCCAAGCTCAAACCCCAGGCCGTGCCCGTTGCTCGCCTGGGGCACCAAGGCAATGTTTCGCTGGGCTGGCTCGGCTGGCTCAAGCGCCCGGACTCCGACGTCGAGCCATCCCGTTGTGCCCTCTTCCACATTCCTTTTGATGGGGTCTCCCTGTGAACCTGAAGTCCCTGTTTGCCAAGCTCAACGACACCAGCCGCGCCGCCACTGAAAGCGCCGCCGCCTTGTGCCTGTCGGAACACCATTACGATGTCGAAATCGAGCACCTGTTGTTGCAGTTGCTCGACAGCCACGACAACGACCTGCCGGCCATCCTGCGTCATTACGACGTGGTGCCCGAACGCTTGCAGGCGCAGCTGGTGACGGCACTGGGGACGTTCAAGAAAGGCAATACGCGCACGCCGGCACTGTCGCCGCACCTGACCCGCATGATCGAACAGGCGTGGGTCCTGGCGTCCATCGAGTTCGGCCAGGCGCAGATCCGCACCGGTCATCTGTTGCAAGCCTTGCTCGATGACGACGAACTGCGCCGCGTGGTGGTCGCCAGCGCCGCCGAGCTTGAGAAAATCAACGCCGACGACTTGCGCGTCAACCTCGGCGCGCTGGTGGAAAGCAGCGCCGAGTCGAAACAGGCCAAACCGCTGGGCACGTCCGACGTCGCCAGCGCCGGCACGGTAAAAGGCAACGGCAAGACCCCGGCCCTCGATCAATACACCATCAACCTCACGCAAAGCGCTCGCGAAGGCCGGATCGACCCGGTGCTGGGCCGGGAGTTCGAGGTGCGGCAGATGGTCGACATCCTCACCCGCCGCCGCCAGAACAACCCGATCCTCACCGGTGAGGCCGGCGTCGGCAAAACCGCCGTGGTCGAAGGCCTGGCCCTGCGCATCATCCAGGGTGACGTGCCGTCGGTGCTCAAGGGCGTCGCCATCCACACCCTGGACCTGGGCCTGTTGCAGGCCGGTGCCGGCGTGAAGGGCGAATTCGAAAACCGTCTCAAGTCGGTGATTGAAGAAACCAAGCGCAGCCTGCATCCGATCATTCTGTTCATCGACGAAGCGCACACCCTGATCGGCTCGGGTGGCCAGGCCGGGCAGAACGATGCCGCCAACCTGCTCAAGCCAGCCCTGGCCCGGGGCGAACTGCGCACCATCGCCGCGACCACCTGGGCCGAGTACAAGAAGTACTTCGAGAAAGATGCCGCACTGGCGCGGCGCTTCCAGGTGGTGAAGGTCGAAGAGCCGGACGAAGACAAGGCGATCCACATGCTGCGCGGCCTGCTGGCCAAGATGCAGGAGCACCACAAGGTCACGGTGATGGACGAAGCGCTGGTGCAGGCCGTGCGCCTGTCCAATCGCTACATCACCGGCCGCCAGTTGCCGGACAAGGCCGTCAGCGTGCTGGACACCGCCTGCGCCCGGGTGGCCCTCGGTCAATCGGCGCAGCCGGGACCGCTGGAAGACTGCAAACGCCAGATCGACAACCTGCAAGCGGAAATCGCGGTACTGCAGCAGGAAGCCGCCAAAGGCAGCGACCACGCCCGACGCCTGACTGCCCTCAATACCGAACTGCAAAGCGCACAGCAGACCCGCGACGTCCTCGAACAACAGTGGCAACGCGAACTGCAACTGGTGGAAAAACTCGGCGCCCTCAGCCACCCGGAGAATCAGACGCCGGATGCCCAGGAGATTGCCGCGGTGCGCGCCGAACTGGCCAGCGTCCAGGGTGAGCAACCGCTGGTGCATGCCCTGGTGGATGGCGGGACCATCGGCGAAGTGATTTCCGGCTGGACCGGCATTCCATTGGGCAAGATGCTGCGCGATGAAATCGAAACCGTGCAGCGCCTGCCGGCGTTGCTGGGCGAACGGGTGCTCGGCCAGGACCACGCACTGCACGAAATCGGCAAGCGCATCAAGATTTCCCGCGCGCGCATGGAAGACCCGAACAAACCGATCGGCGTGTTCCTGCTGCTCGGCCCGAGCGGCGTCGGCAAGACCGAAACCGCACTGGCGCTGGCCGACACCCTGTACGGCGGCGAGCGCAACGTCATCACCATCAACATGTCCGAGTACCAGGAAGCCCACACTGTCTCCAGCCTCAAGGGTTCGCCACCGGGCTACGTCGGCTATGGCGAGGGCGGCGTGCTGACCGAGGCGGTGCGACGCAAGCCGTACAGCGTGGTGCTGCTCGATGAAGTGGAGAAAGCCCACCCGGACGTGCTCGAACTGTTTTTCCAGGTGTTCGACAAAGGCGTGCTGGATGACGGCGAAGGTCGCGAGATCAACTTCCGCAATACCGTGATCATCCTCACGTCCAACACCGGCACCGACCGCATCATGCAGTGGTGCCTCAATGCTCAGCCACAACCGACGCCGCAGGACATCGTCGAAGGGCTGCGTGACGAGTTGAACCAGGTGTTCAAGCCCGCCTTCCTCGGCCGCCTGACCATCGTCCCCTACTACCCGGTCAAGGACGCGATTCTCGAGCGCATCGTCGCGCTCAAGCTTGCGCGCATCCGCCAGCGCTTCGAGCGCAATCATCAAGCGCAGTTGAGCTACGACGAAGCACTGGTCAAGGCGATTGCCTCGCGCTGCACCGAGGTCGACAGCGGCGCCCGCAACATCGACAACATTTTGTCCCAGACCCTGATGCCGGAACTGGCCCAGCGGGTCCTGGAGCGCATGGCGCAGGACAAACCGATTCAGAGTTTGAACATCGAGTTGGGCAGCGACGGCGATTTCGCCTATCGCCTGAACTGATCGGGCATTAACAGGTAGTGGTCATGGACAAGAGATATTCAGGGAAGCGTCCCGAAAGGACGACGTTGGCCAAATGCCTGACGGCGGTGGCGATGATGACGGTACTCAGCGCCTGCGGCGTCACCGACCGGGTCGGCAAGCGGGTCGACAATACCTGGGCCGGCGACATGCTGTTCGAGGATAACGAGAAAGTCATCCTGACGTCCGACGGCGGCAATCAGCTCAACCCCGACGCGTCCGGCAAGCCGCTTTCGGTGGTGCTGCGGGTGTACCAGCTGACATCGCTGGAGCGCTTTGCGTCGGTGGATGCCGACTCGCTGTGGGACGACCCGCAAAAAGCCCTCGGCAATACCCTGATCGAAAACCGCGAAATCACCTTGTTGCCGGGCATGGGGCAAGTCGACAAGTGGCCGCTGAACAAGGCAGCGGGCTATGTCGGCGTCGCGGCTTTTTTCCGCAACGACGAGAACAGCCGCTGGAAGGTCGCGTTCGACGCCAACTCCCTGCGCAAGGACGGCATCTGGTTCTCCTCCGACGGCTTGCGTGTGCTGGTGGACAACAACACGGTGTCTGCCGTCAGTGGTGTCGATGTCCTCGATAAACCCAAGACCCAGGAACAACTGGCCAAAGCCGCTGAGCAACCGGCCGAACCCACGCTGACCGAGCGCGTGCAGGACGCCGTGGTGCAAAAAGCCCAGGACCAGGCGAGTGCCTCCGCGCAAAAAGCCGTGGAGTCGAAATTGAATTCATTATTGGAAAGCGCTCAATGAGTAAGCAAAGCCGGGTGATGTGGTCCGAAGGCATGTTCCTTTTGCCACAACATTTCCAGTATCAGGATGAGTTCCACCAACATCAGCTGGCGCAGGCGACCCTGCGCAACACGCCTTTTCACTGGGGCGTGCAGCTGCTGGAAGTGGACGAGGAAGCCCTCGCCACCGGCTCCCTGCAGCTCAAGCGCCTGAAGCTGGTGTTTCCCGACGGCAGCCTGTTCGACGCACCGCAGCACGACCCGCTGCCGGCGGCCCGTGACCTGAAGGACCTGCTCAAGGGCAACGACCTGAAGGTCTACGCCGCGCTGAAACTGCCCGAGCCATTCGGCCTCAATTACGTCGAAGACGGTCAGGAGCAGAAGACCGGGCGACGCTTTCGCAAGCAGTTCGACACCTTGCCGGACCTCAACGAAGGCGACCTGGAAAACGAAATCACCAGCCTGCGCCTGAACGTGGTGATGCTGATCGACGGCGACAACCTCGATGGCTACACCTGGTGCCCGATTGCCCGGCTGTCGCGCAACAACATCGGCGGCTTCAACCTCGACGGGCATTTCGTGCACCCGACGCTGCACCTGGGCACCCACGACACCCTGGTCGGACTGGGCAAGCGTTTGCTCGGCGCCCTGCAATCCAAGAGCAAGGCCTTGTCGGGTCGGCGTCGCGAGCGCGCGGACCAAATTGCCGAATTTGGCTCCAGCGACGTCACCCTGTTCTGGCTGTTGAACACGGTGAACCGTGCCCACCCGAGCCTGGCGCACCTGCTCGCGCATCCGCGCCTGCACCCCGAGCGCTTGTATCTGTTCCTGGCCGAACTCGCCGGCGGCCTGCTGACGTTCTCGCTGGATACGCAGCTCAACGACATCCCCGAATACGACCACCACGACCCGGCGGCCTCGCTGGTCAAGCTCGACGAAATGATTCGCGTGCTGCTCGACAACGTCGTGCCGAACCAGTGTGTGGTGATCAACCTGACCCAGACCAAACCCTCTTACTGGCAAGGGCAGTTGCACGACCCACGGCTGGCCGAGGCGGACTTCTATATCTCCGTGCACGCCGACATGCCGGGCGCAAGCCTGCTGGAGCTGGTGCCACGGGCGTTCAAGGTCGGCTCGCCGGAAGACATCGAAGTGGTGGTCAACAGCGCCATGCCCGGCGTCACCCTCAATCATTCGACCCGCCTGCCCAATGCGATTCCGGTGCGACTGGACAATCACTACTTCTCCATCGAGCCCCATGGCCGGGTGTATGAACGAATGATGAGCGCCCAGGCCATCTCTTTCTACGCGCCCAGCGCCTTCACCAACCTCAAGCTTGAACTGATGGCGGTACTCAAATGACCGAAGCCGTACTGCAAGGCGCCGTTGCGGCCGCCCGTGAAAAACCGACGCTCAAAGACCTGGTGCAAGACTTCATCAGCATGGCGCTGATCGTGCGCAAGGGCCGGCAAGTGACGTCGGTCAGCGCCTTCGAGGCCAGCGTCGACAGCTTCTTCAAGGCACTGGAGCGCGATGCCCGCAGCGCCAACTACAGCGTCGAACAAGTGAAGGACACTCAGTACGCCCTGTGTGCGTTCCTCGATGAAAGCGTGTTGCGCTCCGGGGACAACGAGTTGCGCCGGCACTTTGAATTGCAGCCGTTGCAGTTCCGCTATTTCGGCGTGCACCTGGCCGGTGAAGGCTTCTTCGAAAAAATCGATGCCCTGCGTGGCGACGTCAAACAGCACCTCGATGTGCTCGAGGTCTACCACCTGTGCCTGGCCCTGGGTTTCGAAGGCAAGTTCAGCCTCGGGCAAAAGGATCAGCTGCGTTACCTGGCCAATACCCTGGGCCAGGACATCGCGCGTTATCGCAAGACGCCCAAGGCCCTCTCGCCTGACTGGGCGTTGCCCGACCAAGTCTCGCAAATGCTGCGCCATGAAGTTCCCCTCTGGCTCTACCTGGCGCTGATTGCGCTGGTCTGCGCAGGTGTCTACCTGACGCTGGACTGGTTGCTGGCCAAGGACGTAGCCGCGTTGTCCGAACAAATCAGCCAGCTGTTCAGTGCCTGAGCACAGGTCAGGTAACCGAGTCAGGAAGACATGAAGACATTATTGCGTTTGTTGAAAAGCTTTTGGTTCCTCGTTCCCGCCCTGTGGCTGGCGAGCCTGGCGGTCTGCTGGTTCGTCGCGCCGCATGTGAGCTGGCTGCGCGGTTATGCGCCGGAGGCGATGGCGATCGTCAGCGCCTTCTACCTGCTGATCATTGTGCTGCGTCAGTACAAGCGTATCCGGGCCGAGCACAACCTTGAAAACCTGGTGCAGATCGAAGTCGATCGTTCGCTCAAATCCGCCGGTGAATTCCGCGATCAGCAGGTGCTGCGCGAACGCCTCAAGCACGCCATCGCGATGCTGCGCACCGACCGCTCGGCCGGTGGCGGCGGCTCGTCGGCACTTTACGATTTGCCGTGGTACCTGGTCATCGGCATGTCCGCGGCGGGCAAGACCTCTTTGCTGACCCGCTCGGGCCTTTCCGCAAGCATTGCCAGCAGCGCCAACGACACCGAAAGCGGCACCCAGCATTGCGATTGGTATTTCAGCCCCGAGGCCGTGATGATCGATACGGCCGGCCGTTACCTGCGCGACGACCCGTCGGCCAGCGAATTCGCCGCCTTCCTGCGCATGCTGAAAAAACAACGCAGCAAGGCCGCCGTCAACGGTCTGGTGCTGGTGGTGAGCCTGCCTGAACTGCTGGCATGCAGTGCCGCCGAGCGCAACGAACTCGCCGCGCAACTGGTGTCGCGCATCGAGGAGTACAACGCTTGCCTGGACGCCAGCCCACCGATCTACCTGATGCTGAGCAAGACCGATCAACTGCCGGGCTTCAGCCAGGCGTTCGAGGGCCTGGACCTGAACGAACGCCAGCAACCGCTGGGTATGACCTTCGGTTTGTCCGAGATCCGCAACCAGGGCCTGCGCCCGGTGCTGGATGCCAAGCTGGCCAACCTGCACAGCCATATTCGCCGTCACGTCGACGCCCAGATGATTGCGCTGGGTGCCGATGCCAACAGCGCACTGCTGAACTTCCCGAACTATTTCGCCGAGCTTTCCGGGGTGCTGGAGCAGTTTCTCCAGCACTTCGCCGAGACCGGTCGCAGCGGTGCGCCGCTGTTGCTGCGCGGGCTGTATTTCACCAGCGCCCTGCAGACCGACCAGCAGCTGGGCCAGGTGTATGAAGACGACCTGGCCGAGTCGTTCGCCCTGCAACCGGAACATGAGCAACCGGAACATGAGCAAGGGTCGCCAGGCACCGGCAAGAAAATCAGCGACCGCAGCTATTTCATTACCGATACGTTCCGCCGGGTGATCTTCCCGGACCGCGACCTGACCCTTTATCAGTCGCGCCTTGGCAAGAACAGCTCCGTCAGCCCTGCCCTGCTGGGTCTGGCGGTACTGGCCGGTGTCGCGTTCATTGGCTGGCAAGCCCTGTCGTTCCAGAACAACCGTCAGTGGCTGGCCACGTTGCGCGAGCAACTGAGCGAGCTGCAACAGTCCCCGGAGCGTGCCGGGTTGCTCGCCTCGGGCCAAGGCCTGGAGCTGTTGCGCGAGCAGCTCTCGGCCATCGAGAAGAACCGTGCCAAAGGCGTGCCGTTGCAGTTGGGCGCAGGCCTGTATCGCGGTGACGACATCTACCGCGTCGCGCAAGCCGCCTATTTGCAACAACTGCGTACCCAGGCGCTGGAACCCGTCACCTTGCAACTGCAATTGCAGATGCGCGCCTTCAACGAGTTCGCCAAAACCATGGACCCGCAGAACAGCTTTGCCTCGGCGGCGTCCAAGGCCGACGCTGCCAAAGGCCGTGCGCAAGGCCTGAAGCTGCCCACCCGCCTGAACGGCTTGCCGCGCAGTACCGGTGAGGCGGCCAGTCGCCTGAGCGGCGCGGCCAAGGGCGCTGCCAACAAGGCACGCGGCGAAGCGCTGGCAGCACTGCGTAACCCGGCCACGGCCAGCGATGCCGCGGATTTGTCGGCGACCACCGGCGGGCTGTCGTTGTCCGAAGAAATGCTCGGGCGGCTGGATGAGCGACAAGTCGCGTCCATCATCGAGTCGTATAACGCACTGAAGCTCTACCTGATGCTGACGCAACCCGGCACCCACCCGGACCCGGAGTTCGTCGGCGCTGCGTTGCCGGTGGCCTGGGCCAATACCGCCAGTGCCGACAACCCTGTCAGCACCGCGGTGATCCAGGACAACTCGCCGGTCTACGTGCAATTGCTCAAGAATGGCCAGGCACCGTCCTTGTCGCGTAACGAGCAACTCATCAGCGAAACCCGCAACAGCCTGAAGTCCTTCATGATTTCCAGCTCGCTGGTGGACCGTGAATACCTGCGCCTGCAACTCGAATCCAGCCGTCAGTTCCCGGCCGTGGGCTTGAGCGACCTGGTGCCGATGCCCGGCCGGCAGTTGCTGTACGGCACCGAGGTGGTGCCGGCGATTTTCACCCGCCAGGGTTGGGAACAGTTCGTCAAGCCTGAGCTGATCAAGCTGGTGTCGGGCAACCTGCAAAACGAATCGGACTGGGTGCTCGACGGCGAAGGCGGCGACAGCATCGTGCAGAAAGCCAATTTCATCCGCGAGTTCATGACGCGCTACAAGCGCGACTACACCCAGGCCTGGTACACCCTGATCGACAGCGTCGGCGTTCGCCATTTCACCGACATGGCCAACGCCACCCAACAGCTGGCCCTGCTCAGCGACGTGCAGAACTCGCCGGTGAAAATCCTCCTGGCGGCGGTCAACGACAACACCCAATGGGATGTCCCGGCCCCCCGCGAAACACTGCCGGCGGGCGTCAAGCCCGATGACGGATTCTGGGGCAGCGTCAGCGGGATTTTCGATGGCAAAAACACCTCGCCCAGCGCGCTGATTTCGCCTTTGCCGGCGGTCGACGACGGCAGCCTGGCGAAGCGCTTCGAGCCTGTGTCGCGGGTGTTCGCCGTGCAAAACGCCGAAGGCGCCGACAGCACGATCATGGACCGCTACCTCGCGGCCTTGCGCAAGCTCAAGGTGCGGATGAACAACATCCAGCGCTCCCAGGACGTGGGCAAGAGCAGCAAGCAACTGATCAGCGAAACCCTCGAAGGGCTGCCAAGCGAAGTGACCAGCGTGCGCAACTATGTCGAGACCACCGTCGACACCAGCCAGGGTCGCCTGTCTGAATCCTTGCAGGGCCTGTTCAGCCTGCCGATCCAGTTTGCCTGGGAAACCCTGCGCGACCCGGCCGGCCAGCAGATTGCCAAGGCCTGGGCACAGCAGATCGCCAAGCCGTGGGAGCAAGTCATGGCGCACCGTTACCCGATTGCGCCAGGCAGCCGCAATGAAGCTTCGGTCAAGGACCTGCAGCGTTTCGTCGACCCGGAGTCCGGGCTGCTGCCGAACTTCAAGCGCAACGAAATCGGCAACCTGTCCGGAGGCGAAGGCCTGGGGATGAGCAGCAACAGCAAGGCAACGCCGCTGGTCAACCCGAACATGGTCAACAGCATCGACAAGGCCAGCTCGTTGGGCCAGGTGATCGCCAGCCTGTCGGACCGCGACAACGGCTTCGAGATCATGCTCGAACCTTCCGCCAACCTGACCGACATCATCTTCACCCTCGATGGCCAGGTGCAGCACTACCGCAACGGCAAGACCAGCTGGAGCCGCTTCTCCTGGCCGGGCACCACCACCACGCCGGGCGCACGCCTGGATGTGGTGACCCTGACCGGCGAGCGCATCACGGTGTTCGACTACCCGGGCCGCTGGGGCCTGCTGCGCATGAACGACAGCGCACGGGTCAGCGATCTGGACGGCATCCAGCAGCGCTTCAGCTGGAACACCGACAGTGGCCCGGTCAGCCTCGCCGTGCGCAACTACGGCGGCGTCAAGTTGACCGACCTGGCCAACGTCAAGGCCTTGAGCGCGCTCAACGCCAAAGAAGGTCAAGCGCTGTGAGCCGCCGCACCTTGAACCCGGGAACCGGCCAATGATCGGCTGCTTCGGCAAGGTCCCCGCAAGCCCGGACTTCGTCAGCCTGCAAGGTGCGGGCGACGAGGTCTGCGAGTTCGATAGCTGGCTGCAAGGGGCGCTGGCCGCCCTGCAGCATCGCGAAGACTGGCGAGCGTTGTTCGACGCTTTGCCGGTGTGCTTTTTCAGCTATCGCGCGCGCAGCGGCAACTGGTTGCTGGGTGGGTTGATCAGCTCGAGGGATTCGAGTGGCCGACGCTATCCGTTTTTCATTTTCCAGACGCTCAAGGCCAGCGAAGCCGAACCGCTGGTCAATCCGTTCACCCTGGGCGAACTGTTCAGCGGGCAGATCAGGCCGCTGCTGCACATGGCGGTCCAGGGCGAAAGCACTTCGGTGCTGTTCGAGCGCATCAAAGCCCTGCGCCCGTTGCAAGGACAGGACTTCGAGTTGTTCCGTCGTGTGCATGACAAGTTCCTGGTGAACTTCAACCTGGGCGACATCGCCTGCGCGCTGCAGGGCACCTACCCGGAGTTCGTCACCAACGCCGTGCTGACCCGGCTCCAGGCCCTGAAAAGGCACCTCGATCAGGCCACGCCGATCGGCATCGCCCTGCCCTTGCCGGCGGAACGGGGGTTGAAAAACCCGACCGCCGATTTGTGGGTCACCTGGCTGACGCAAATGACACCCGAACGCGCCGTGCCGCACATCAACCTGCTGGCGGACGACTTCATGCGCCCCCGGCTGATCTGCTTTGCCTCACGCAATACCAGCGATGCCTATCGCCTGCTGACCGGCATCCATGACCACTCGCAGAGCTATGACGTGCTGGCGTCATTCGATTCGTTTGACGAGCACCACCGCACACACGCCTTTCCCGAAATCGACCGCCCTCTGGGTGACGTTATCGACCGTTTTGTCGATGCCCTGGATTCGAAGTCCGTATGAACAAGATCAAGTATTACTTCTTGCGCTATCAGCCCTACATCCTGGGGGTGTGCTTTTTCCTCACGATCTTCGTGGTGTGGGGCATCGGGCGTGCGTTCGGCTTCAGTTCGCTCAACAGCCTGTTGACCGGCATCGGTGTGTTCCTGGGTCTGTCCGCCGGCTATGTACTGCTGCTTTATCGCGGCGTGTCCCGGCATCACAACCTCGAAGGACTGCTGCGCGAGGATGCCGACCAGGCCGTGTTGAACGCGAGCCCGGCGGATCGCGAGGAAGTCAGCCTGTTGCGCGAGCGCCTGTTGCAGAGCATCGAGCGCTTGCACAGCAACAAGCCACGGGGCAGCAACCCCAAGGATGCGCTGTATGCCCTGCCCTGGTACCTGGTGGTCGGCCAGCCTGCGGCAGGCAAGAGCACCATGCTTTACCAGTCGGGGCTCAATTTCCCTTACGCCGAGCGCGAAGGCGTGCGGGTGGCCGGTCTGGGTGGCACGCGCAATTGCGACTGGTTCTTCAGCTCCGAGGCCGTGCTTCTGGACACCGCCGGGCGCTACATGAACAACCAGGAAGAGGCCGGCAAATGGCGCGCGTTCCTGCAACTGCTGCGTCAGCATCGCCAGCGCCGGCCACTCAATGGCCTGATCGTCACGGTCAGCATCCACGACATCCTGCAAGCCTCGCTCGAAGATCAGGAACGCATTGCCAAGCGCCTGCGCGAACGCATTCAGGAAACCCATGCCTTGCTGGAAGTGCGCCTGCCGGTCTACCTGGTGTTCACCAAGTGCGACCTGGTGCCTGGCTTTGCGCCCTTCTATCGCCAACTGGACGAGACCGCCCGTGGCGAAGTGATGGGCAAGACCTTTTCCCATAAAGGCTATGAGCAGGCCGACTGGGGGCAGCGCTTCGGCGTTGCGATGGACGAACTGGTCAGCTATTGGCAACAGGTGGCGAGCCAGCAACTGGTCACGCAGGACATCCAGATCACCCGGCAGGATTCGGCGGTGTACCGGTTCCCGCTGGAACTGGCGGCCCTCAAGCCCCGGCTTCAACTGTTCGTCGATGCCCTGCTGCGCGCCAACCCTTACCAAAGTGCGGAATTGCTGCGCGGCTTCTATTTCACCAGTGCCCTCGATGCCGACCAGCCGGAACTGGGCGGTCATGCACGCCAGGTGACCGAGCGTTTCTCGCTGGAAGGTGAGCGGGAGATCGCCGACGGCAATGCGCAGCCGCGCCCGTTGTTCATCAACAGCCTGTTCCGCAAGGTCATCATTCCCGACCAGCACCTGGTGGCGCTGTACACCACCAACCACCGCGAGCGTCGGCGCAAGGCAGCCTGGATCGGCGGTGCCGGACTGATCGCTGCATTGCTGTGCAGCCTGTTGGGCTGGTCGTACGTCAACAACAAGAACACCCTGCAGAGCCTTTCCACAGAACTGACCCAGGCCGCCGTCGACGATCACTCGGCCATCGGGCAATACACCACCTGGCAAACCCTGGATCGCCTGCGCTTCTGGACTGCGCACTACTACGCGCAACACCACGACCAGGGCGTGCCGCTGCGCCTGCGCCTGGGGCTCTATCAAGGCCACAAGGTCGAGCCACTGGTGCGCAGCCGCTATTTCGAACGTCTGGAAAGCGTGATGCTCAAGCCCACGGCCGACAACCTGACCCGTTCGCTGTATTTGCTGACCACCCTCAAGGTCTATCAGCGCAACGCCAAAGAGTTGATGCCAGTGACCGGCGTGGACAGCGTCGAACCCAAGGCGCTGCCCAATGACAACCGGGCGCAGTCCATCGCCGGTTTCGGCAAGGCGACGCTGGACACCTACGTCATGCTGTCGCGCGCCCAGCGTGAAAAGGCCGACCCCGGGTTCCTGAAAGCGAAAATCCCGGATTACTGGTACCCGGCGATTGCCCGTCAGGTCGGCAACGCCAGTGTCGCCGCCTCGGACTATGAGTTCGCCAGCCGCCAGATCAACTTCTACAGCGAGCAGATCCACGAGCCGGACGTGCCGCGGATCCTCGACAACGCGTTCCTGATCTCCAGCTCGCGCAACTACATCAACAGCCTGCTGACCCAGTCGTTGCGCTCGATCGAAACCATCACGCTGGAGTCGGACACCCTGTTCGCCTTCGCCCGTGCGGACTTCCAGAGCCTGAAGACTGAAGGGCAAAGCCAGCTGAGTGCGATCGCCGGCAAGCTGCTCAGCACCCCCAACATCGGAAAAATCATCATCGCCGGGCACGCCGATCAACTCGGCGATCCCCAAGGCAACCTGCAGGTGTCCAGACAGCGGGCGCAAACCATCAAGACCTACCTGGTGGGCAAAGGCGTACCCGGCGAGCTGGTGGAAGCGATCGGCGAAGGCAGCACCAAGCCCCTGGTCAAGTGCGACATGCAGCAACCCAGGGCCCAGCTGATCCGCTGCCTGGAGCCTAACCGGCGAGTAGAAATCGAAGTGCGGGCACTCAACTGAGCAGGCGCGCCTTGTGAAGAAATACCGGCATCCGGGTCATCTCGACGAGAGGCCCGGGCTGGCATAAGACACCTCTCTTGATCGTTTCAAAGAGGTTAAAGCGAAGGGCTGTGACTTGCTCGCAAGTCGCCTCCCTTTAAATGAAGGTAAGGAGAAAATAGAAATGGCATTTGACGCATACATCCAGATCGACGGCATTCCAGGTGAAGTTCTGGACGACAAACACAAGGATTGGATCGAAGTGCTGGGCTACGAGTACGGCGCCACCCAAGCGACTTCCGCGACGGCCAGCTCGTCGGGCGGTGCTTCGTCGGAGCGTGTTGCGTTGAGCGACTTCAGCATCCGCAAAGCCGTGGACAAGGCTTCTGCCAAGCTGTTCGAAGCCTGCTGCAAAGGCACTCACATCGCCAAGATCCAGCTGAACGTGAACCGCGCCGGTGGCGACAAGGTGACCTACCTGACCATCAACCTGGAAGAAGTCGTGGTGTCTTCCGTGAAAGCGGTCGCCGGCGGCAGCCAGAACGGTGAAGACAAAGCCGTTGGCGATCTGCCGATCGAAGAAATCAGCTTCAACTTCGCTCGCATCAAGACCACCTACACCCAGCAGAGCCGTGCAGATGGCCAGGGCGGCGGTAACGTCACCGGTGGCTGGGACCGCACCGCGAACAAGGTTTTCGCATAACACCGTGGTAACGACGGGCCGCGCAAGCGGCTCGTTTTCAGCACCGTGCCTGCCCGGCGGGCACGGTGTTCTTTTAGCCTGATCAGAGTTTCCCATGTCTGAATTTCTCAACGACCTTTCGCTGGCCGAACTGACAGCGCCCATCAACGAGGGGAGCGGCGAAGACCTGAGCTTTTCCACCTTGTTCGATCAGGTGAAAGAAGCACGGCGAGCAGACCCCGACTACCTGACCCAGGGTGACTGGCAAACTGACCTGAAGTCATCCGACTGGGACCTGACCCTCACCCTGGCTGCCCAAGGCCTGGCTCGCCAGAGCAAGGACCTGATGCTCGTCGCCTGGCTCAGCGAAGCCCTGGCGCACAAGCACCATTTCACCGGTATCACCTTCGGCCTGACCCTGGCCGAACGCATACTGGACAATTTCTGGACCGACCTCTTCCCGTCCCTCGAGGATGGGGTCGATGAACGCGCTGCCCGCCTGGCGTGGATGAAAACGTCGCTGACGGAGGTGGTGGGCGGACTGCCCATCACCCAGGGCCAACAGTACGGCCTGCTGCGCTATGACGAATCCAGGCACGTGGAAAACCTTGGGTTGCAGAACCCCCAGGCCATGCGTGCCGCCCTCGACGAAGGCAAGATCAACGCCGAGGTGTTCCAGCGTTCGGTGGTGCTGACCGACTCCGATCACCTGCGCCTCAAGGCCGGCGAAATAGCCGCCAGCCTCAACGCATGCCAACGGCTGCAGAACACCGCCGACAGGCTGTTCGGCCATGACGCGCCGAGTTTTGCCGGGCTCCACGACGTGTTGTCCCGCGCCGGCCAACTGGCCGAGAAACTGCTCAAGGATCGCGGCATCGAACTGAACCCGGCCCCTGCCGCCCCCACCCCGGCCGTCTCCGAAAGCGCTGGCGCGCAACCCACAGGTGCTGCAATGACCCAGACCCAGCAAGACCTTCCAGTCACGCCGCTGCGCACCACGCCACAGAGCCGCGACGAGGCGTTCACCCTGCTGGCGGGTATCGCGCAATTCTTCAAGCAGACCGAACCCCAGAGCCCTGTCCCCTACCTGATTGAACGCGCGATCAAATGGGGCAACATGCCGCTCGAGGGCTGGCTGAATGATGTGATCAAGGACAGCAATGTGGTGGACAACATCCGTGATGTGCTGGGGACCAAGGAAGCGAAGTCCTGACGACCATCAGGGAACGCCATCCCCTCCTCCTTCCAGCTCCCCCTTTAAAGATCAATAGATAACCTGTGGCGAGGGAGCTTGCTCCCGTCGGACTGCGCAGCAGTCCTTTTTTTTGGCAGCTTCGCACTGGAGCGCCCCGCGGGAGCAAGCTCCCTCGCCACAGATAAAGTGTTCATCCCTTCCTGAACAACATTCCCCCCACCCGACGTAAACCCGTGCCTGCCGTTTGTCCGCTGCGACCAGTGGCACACACTTTTGCACGCCATCCAGCCAGAAACTCCGCTCGGGGACTTGTGCTATCGGTATTATGGTATACCATCAGACGCACAGACACCCAAAACCTCTACGGAGCAGCTCATGAGTTTCGAAATCCGCAAGATCGTCAGCTATGTCGAAGAAACCTTTATTGAAGGCGGCAAAGCCACCGATAAGCCCGTGACCATGGTCGGTCTGGCCGTGGTGATGAAAAACCCCTGGCTGGGCAACGGTTTCGTCGAAGACCTGAAACCACAGATCCGCGCCAACTGCTCCGACCTCGGCGCACTGATGGTCGAGCGCCTGGTGGGCATCATCGGCGGCGCCGAGAAGATCGAGGCTTACGGCAAGGCTGCGGTGGTCGGTGCCGATGGCGAAATCGAGCACGCTTCGGCGGTGATCCACACCCTGCGCTTCGGCAACCACTACCGCGAAGCGGTCAAGGCCAAGAGCTACCTGAGCTTCACCAACAAGCGCGGCGGCCCGGGCACTTCGATCCAGATCCCGATGATGCACAAGGACGACGAAGGCCTGCGTTCGCACTACATCACCCTGGAAATGCAGATCGAAGACGCCCCGCGTGCCGATGAAATCGTCGTGGTCCTGGGTTGCGCCGACGGCGGCCGCCTGCACCCGCGCATCGGCAACCGCTATATCGACCTGGAAGAACTGGCCGCCGAAAAAGCCCAGTAACCGGCCGGTAGAACGACAACAAGAAGGCATTGCAGGAGCGCTCCATGATTCGGCTCACCGCTGAACTCACCCCGGCTGGCACCAGTTACCTGGCGACCGGCCAAGGCCAGCCCGTGGTCTTGATCCACGGCGTGGGCCTGAACAAAGAAATGTGGGGCGGCCAGATCGTTGGCCTGGCCACGAAGTACCGCGTCATCGCCTACGACATGCTCGGCCATGGCGCCAGTCCGCGCCCGGAGAGCGGCACGCCGCTGCTCGGCTATGCCGACCAGTTGCTGGAGCTGCTCGACCACCTGCAATTGCCCAAGGCAACGGTGATCGGTTTTTCCATGGGCGGGCTGGTGGCGCGGGCGTTTGCCCTGCACTACGCGCAACGCCTGGAAGGCCTGGTGGTGCTCAACAGTGTGTTCAACCGCAGCGCCGAACAGCGCGCGGGGGTCATCGCCCGTACCAGCCAGGCTGCCGAACACGGGCCGGACGCCAATGCCGAAGCGGCGCTGTCGCGCTGGTTCAGCCGCGAATACCAGGCCGCGAACCCGGCGCAGATCGCCGCGATTCGCCAGACCCTGGCCGGCAATGACCCGCAGGGTTACCTGACTACTTATGAACTGTTCGCCACCCAGGACATGTACCGCGCCGACGACCTGGGCAGCATCCGGGTGCCGACGCTGATCGCCACCGGCGAACTGGACCCCGGCTCGACCCCGGAAATGGCCCGGCAACTGGCCGAACGCATTCCCGGCGCGACCGTTGCCGTGCTCGCCGAGCAACGGCATATGATGCCCGTAGAATCGCCGCGCCTGGTCAACCAGCTGTTGCTGGAGTTTCTGCAGGCCGCGCACTCCCAACAAAACCAGATCAAGGGGATCGTTGCATGACACTCGCACGCTTCCAGATGTGCATCGGCGGTGAATGGGTCGATGCCCTGTCCGGCAAGACCTTCGAAAGCCTCAACCCGGCGCTGGCCGAACCTTGGGCTGAATTGCCCGATGCCGACGAAGCCGATGTCGAGCGCGCCGTACAAGCCGCGCAAACCGCTTTCGACAGCCTGGCCTGGCGCGGCTTGACCGCCACCGCGCGCGGCAAATTGCTGCGACGCCTGGGCGACCTGATCGCCGAAAACAAGGAACAACTGGCGCAGCTGGAAAGCCGCGACAACGGCAAGCTGATCCGCGAAACCCGTGGCCAGGTCGGTTATCTGCCGGAGTTCTTCCACTACACCGCAGGCCTGGCGGACAAGCTCGAAGGCGGCACCCTGCCGCTGGACAAGCCGGACCTGTTTGCCTACACCGTGCACGAAGCCATGGGCGTGGTTGCCGCGATCATCCCGTGGAACAGCCCGCTGTACCTGACCGCGATCAAACTCGCTCCGGCCCTCGCCGCAGGCAACACCATCGTGATCAAGCCGTCGGAGCACGCCTCGGCGACTATCCTCGAACTGGCGCGCCTGGCCCTGGAAGCCGGGATTCCGCCGGGGGTGGTCAACGTCGTCACCGGTTATGGCCCAAGCACCGGCGCCGCCCTCACCCGCCATCCGCTGATCCGCAAGATCGCCTTCACCGGCGGCGCGGCCACGGCGCGGCATGTGGTGCGCAGCAGCGCGGAGAACTTCGCCAAGTTGTCGCTGGAACTGGGCGGCAAATCGCCGAACATCATCTTCGCCGACGCCGACCTCGACAGCGCGATCAACGGTGCCATCGCCGGGATCTACGCCGCCTCCGGGCAGAGCTGCGTCTCCGGTTCGCGCCTGCTGGTGCAGGACGAAATCTACGACGAGTTCGTCGGTCGTCTGGTGGAACGCGCCCAGCGCATTCGCATCGGCAACCCCCAGGAAGACAGCAGCGAAATGGGCCCGATGGCCACCGCGCAGCAACTGGCCGTGGTCGAAGGCCTGGTGGCCGATGCCATTGCCGAAGGTGCGCGTCTGCGCCTGGGTGGCAAGCGTCCGCAGAATCTGGGCGACGGCTGGTTCTACGAACCGACGCTGTTCGAGTGCGACCGCAACTCGATGAAGATCATGCAGGAAGAAGTCTTTGGTCCGGTGGCTTCGGTCATCCGTTTCAAGGACGAAGCCGAAGCCCTGGCGATCGCCAACGACTCGCAGTTCGGCCTCGCCGCCGGCATCTGGACCCGCGACCTGGGCCGTGCCCACCGCCTGGCCCGGGACGTGCGTTCGGGGATCATCTGGGTCAACACCTACCGCGCGGTCTCGGCCATGGCGCCGATCGGCGGTTTCAAGAACAGCGGCTATGGACGCGAAAGCGGCATCGATTCGGTGCTGGCCTACACCGAGCTGAAAACGGTGTGGATCAACCTGTCCCAGGCACCGATGCCTGATCCCTTCGTGATGCGCTAGGAGTCCTGGAAAATGATCGAACCCGGCATTTACAAAGACGTGATGAGCTCGTTCCCCTCCGGGGTCACGGTGGTCACCACCCTGGACCCGGACGGCGGCATCGTCGGCATCACTGCCAGCGCCTTCAGTGCGCTGTCGATCGACCCGGCACTGGTGCTGTTCTGCCCCAACTACGGCTCCGACACCTACCCGGTGCTGCGCGACAGCAAGCAGTTCGCGATTCATTTGCTGTCCGCCGAGCAGACCGCCGAAGCCTATGCCTTCGCCGGTAAAGGCAAGGACAAGGCCAAAGGCATCGAGTGGCACCTGAGCGAACGGGGCAACCCGATCCTGGCCAAGGCGACGGCGATCATCGAGTGCGAACTGTGGCGCGAATACGACGGCGGTGACCACGCGATCATCGTCGGCGCGGTGAAGAACCTGATCCTGCCCGAGCAACCGGTGACGCCGATGATCTACCACAAAGGCAAGCTGGGCCCGCTGCCCGCCCTGGCTTGATGATTCACCACAATCCCCCTGTAGGAGCGAGCCTGCTCGCGATGGTCGTGAACGATAACGCGTGCTGCCTGACAGCCCTTGGCGTTTTCGGGTTTTTCGCGAGCAGGCTCGCTCCTACAGGTAAAGCAGAGCAGCCACTTTCTTTATTTATTCAGGAGCCGGCATGAGCCCAGCAGCCTCGTTACTGTTCCGCCAGCAGGCCTACATCAATGGCCAATGGCTGGATGCGCCCGATGGTGCGCAACAGGACATCTTCAACCCGGCCACCGGCGAGTTGATCGGCCAGGTGCCGAACCTCGGCGCCGAGCATGCACGCCAGGCCATCGACGCCGCCAACAAGGCCTGGCCGGCCTGGCGCGCGCTGACCGCCAAAGAGCGCAGCAATACGCTCAAGCGCTGGCATGCCCTGATGCTGGAAAATGCCGACGCCCTGGCACAAATTCTCACCCTCGAACAAGGCAAGCCCCTGGCCGAAGCCAAGGGCGAAATCCTCTACGCCGCGAGCTTCATCGAGTGGTTCGCCGAGGAAGCCAAGCGCATCTACGGCGACACCATTCCCAGCCACAAGGGCGATGCGCGCATCGTGGTCAGCAAGGAGCCGATTGGTGTGGTCGCGGCCATCACGCCGTGGAATTTCCCGGCAGCGATGATCACCCGCAAGGCCGGCCCGGCGTTGGCCGCCGGCTGTCCGTGCATCGTCAAACCGGCTCCGGAAACACCGTTCTCGGCACTGGCCATGGCTGCGCTGGCGGAACAGGCCGGCATTCCAGCGGGTATTTTCAACGTGATCACCGGCGACGCCATCGCCATCGGTGGCGAGCTGACCAGCAGCCCTCTGGTGCGCAAACTGTCGTTCACCGGTTCCACTGCCATCGGCAAACTGCTGATGGCCCAGTGCGCGCCGACGCTGAAAAAAGTCTCGCTGGAACTGGGCGGCAACGCGCCGTTCATTGTCTTCGACGACGCCGATCTGGAACGCGCCGTCGACGGTGCGCTGATCGCCAAATTCCGCAACGCCGGGCAGACCTGCGTCTGCGTCAATCGCTTCCTGGTGCAGGCCGGCATCCACGACGCCTTTGTCGCACGCCTTGCCGAACGGGTTTCGCAGCTCAAGGTCGGCAGCGGTTTCGAAGAAGGTGTGACCCAGGGCCCGCTGATCAACGAGCGTGCCGTGGCCAAGGTTGAAGAGCACGTGCAAGACGCCCTGGCCCAGGGTGCACGACTGCTGTGCGGCGGCGAACGCCATGCGCTGGGCAATGGTTTCTTCCAGCCGACCGTGGTCACAGGCGTCACCCCACAGATGAAAGTCGCCCGCGATGAAACCTTCGGTCCGCTGGCCGCGGTGTTCCGTTTCGACACCGAGGCCCAGGCCATCGAGATGGCCAACGACACCGAATTCGGCCTCGCCGCCTACTGCTACACCCGCGACCTGGGCCGCGCCTGGCGCATGAGCGAGGCGCTGGAGTACGGCATGGTCGGGATCAACGAAGGGCTGATTTCCACCGAAGTCGCACCCTTCGGCGGCATCAAGTCCTCGGGGCTGGGTCGTGAAGGCTCGAAGTACGGCATCGAGGATTATCTGGAACTCAAATACACCTTGATGGGCGGCCTTTGAGCCCACGGGAGCTACGCAAATGAGCAACGAAAAATACGAGAAAGGCCTGAAGATCCGCACCCAGGTATTGGGCGAAGCCTACGTCAAGCGCTCCATCGAGAACGCCGACGACTTCACCCGACCGTTGCAGGAGATGGTCACCGAGTATTGTTGGGGTCATGTCTGGGGTCGTGAGGGTTTGTCGCTGAAGGAGCGCAGCATGATCAACCTGGCGATGATCTCGGCCCTCAACCGGCCCCATGAACTCAAGCTGCATGTGCGCGGCGCCTTGCGTAACGGCCTGAGTCGTGAGCAAATACGCGAAATATTGCTTCAGGTCGGCATTTATTGCGGTGTCCCCGCTGCCGTAGACAGTTTCCGGCTCGCCCGTGAAGCCTTCGCCGAAGCCGATGCCGAGGCCTCCAGTTAACCCTTGGCTGTTTGATCCGACCGAGCACCGGGATTCCCGTAATCGAAGTGCTCTTTTTGCATGGACAGCCACAATCAGAGCGGACCCCATGAAACGCCTGCCACTCGACGACAGCTTCAAGGTCAATCGCAACCCCGTCACCCTGCGCGAAATCGTGCTGGATAAACTGCGAAGCGCCATCATGAACTTCCAGCTCCTGCCGGGAGACCGTCTGGTCGAACGCGATCTGTGCGATCGCCTGGGCGTCAGCCGTACTTCCGTGCGCGAAGCCTTGCGTCACCTGGAATCCGAAGGCCTGGTGGAATTCGCCGATGCCAAGGGCCCGCGTGTCGCGATCATTACCCTGGCCGACGCCGTGGACATCTACGAGCTGCGCTGTGTGCTCGAAGGGCTGATCGTGCAACTGTTCACCCTGCGCGCCAAGGCCAAGGACATCAAGGCCCTGGAAAAAGCCCTCGAGGAAAACCGCAAGGCGCTCAAGGACGGCGAACTGCAACAGGTCATCGATTCGGTGCAGGGTTTCTACGACGTGCTGCTCGAAGGCTCGGGCAACCATGTCGCGGCCACTCAGTTACGCCAGTTGCAGGCACGCATCAGCTACCTGCGCGCGACCTCGGTGTCCCAGGAAAACCGTCGCGGCGCCAGCAACCAGGAAATGGAACGCATGGTCGAGGCGATCAAGGGCGGCGATCCGCTGGCCGCCCACCAGGCTTGCGTCGACCACGTGCGCGCGGCTGCGGCCGTGGCCCTGGACTACCTCAAGCGCAAGCAGGAAGAAACCGGCGACGTGCCGGCGATCACCCTGCCCATCGCGCTGAAAGAACCGCGCATAGGTCGCTGAGATGTTCAGCCCGAGCTTTTGCCCCAAGTGCGGCAGCGCTGATCTCGGTCAGCAGGTGCCGCCGGGCGATACGCACGAGCGCCTGATGTGCCGCGGTTGCGGCTACATCCACTACATTAATCCGAAAATCATCGCCGGCTGCATCATCGAGCAGGACGGCAAGTACCTCCTGTGCCAGCGCGCCATCCCGCCGCGCCCCGGCACCTGGACCCTGCCCGCGGGATTCATGGAAAGCGGCGAGACCACCGAACAGGCGGCCTTGCGCGAGGTCTGGGAAGAAAGTGGCGTGCGTGCGGAAATCGTCTCGCCCTACTCGATTTTCAGCGTGCCGCAGATCAGCGAGGTGTACATCATCTTCCGCGCTATCGCGCTGGAGATTACCGGGCAATACGGGCCGGAAACCCTCGACTACAAGTTCTTCGCGCCTGAGGAGATTCCCTGGGACAGCATCTACTATCCGGCGATCCGGCAGATTCTCGAGCGTTATATCGAGGAGCGGCAGGCCGGGGTGTATGGCATTTACATGGGCAATGATGACAGCGGGAAGATTCACTTTATTCGCTGATCCGTCTTTGGCTTTTGACTGTGTACCTGGAAAAACGGAACGCCGCCCGGCCTGTAGGAGCGAGCTTGCTCGCGATGGAGGTCAACGATGATGCGGGGAGCCTGACACC
This sequence comes from Pseudomonas sp. GM33, assembly GCF_000282295.1. NCBI lineage: Bacteria > Pseudomonadati > Pseudomonadota > Gammaproteobacteria > Pseudomonadales > Pseudomonadaceae > Pseudomonas > Pseudomonas sp. GM33. The sequence goes on along the minus strand of NZ_AKJO01000149.1, from coordinate 196 downwards.
CCGCGGTGCTCTCAGGTTTTTCGCGAGCAGGCTCGCTCCTACAGGGGGCATGTGTTTAGCCGAAGAGCAGGTTCGCCCCCACAGTGGGTCGGCGTACAACCCCACCACTCAACAGGCCGAGCGTTAGCTCGCCTGCCGCTTTTGATCTTGATCCACCCGCCCCCTCGGCAGGCCGAGTGGAGGTGTTCATCCGGGG
>NZ_AKJO01000148.1:0-39066 GCF_000282295.1 Pseudomonas sp. GM33 | reverse complement strand
CCGCAAGCTGCGATCTTTTGATCTTGATTTTTAAAATCAAAAGATCGCAGCCTGCGGCAGCTCCTACAAATGGTACAGGCACAAAAAAGGGCGCCAATGGCGCCCTTCTTCCTGCCCGGACTCAGTGTTGCAGAGCCGGTTTTTGCGCCCCGTTGATCGGGATGCGCTTGGCTTTCGCCTCTTCCGGAATCACCCGCAGCAGGTCGATGCTCAACAGACCGTTGCTCAGGCCGGCAGCCTTGATCTCGATGTGGTCCGCCAGACGGAAGGACAGTTTGAAGGCACGTTGCGCAATGCCCTGATACAGATAAGTGACGTCTTCGTTTGCGTCGCGTTTACCGCCACTGATGGTCAGCACACCCTTCTCGACTTCGAGCTCCAGGTCTTCTTCCTGGAAACCAGCCGCTGCGATGACAATACGGTACTGGTCGTCGCCATGTTTTTCCACGTTATAGGGTGGATAGCTGCTGCCTGGCTCATTGCGCAGGGCGGTTTCGAACAGGTCGTTGAAACGGTCGAAACCTACCGAGGAACGGAACAGTGGGGCCATGGAAAATGTAGTAGCCATGATTCAAATCTCCTGAAAACAATCAGCAAGGTTTTTTGTCTCCGCGACCCGAATTCGGCATCGCGTAACCCTTAGATAGGGACCGCCGATTGCATTTCAAGAGCTTATTTTCTACTTTTTTTAAAAGAGCCTCAGGCAGCTTCAGCCACCGGCAGCCCCAACAAGCGCGAGACGTTATCCAGTTCGGTCTCACGACGCAGGACGGTGAACAGCTCTACCGCCTCGGGATAATTGCGGGTCAGCATCGCCAGCCATTGCTTCAGGCGACCCGGCGATTGGCGTGGCGTCATCTGCGCCTTGGCTTGCAGCCAGAAGTCCTGGATCAGCGGCAGCAGTTCGCTCCAGGTCATCTCCACGACCTCTTCACCGGCCCGGGCAGCGGCGATCTGCTTCGCCAGATCGGGGCGCGAAACCAGGCCGCGACCGAGCATGATGTCTTCCACGCCACTGATCTCACGGCAACGGCGCCAGTCTTCGACGCTCCAGATATCACCATTGGCGAACACAGGCACCTTGACCACCTCCTGCACCCGCGGAATCCACTCCCAATGCGCCGGCGGCTTGTAGCCATCGACCTTGGTTCGCGCGTGCACCACGATGTGTTCCGCACCGCCTTCGGCCAGGGCCGTGGCACACACCAGCGAACCGTCCGGGCTGTCGAAGCCCAGGCGCATCTTGGCGGTGACCGGAATGTGCGCGGGGACGGCACGGCGGACGTGCTCGACGATCTGGTTGAGCAACTCGGGTTCCTTGAGCAGGACCGCGCCACCACGGGATTTGTTGACGGTCTTGGCCGGGCAGCCGAAATTCAGGTCAATCACTTGCGAACCCAGCTCGCACGCCAGCGCGGCATTTTCCGCCAGGCACACCGGATCGGAACCAAGCAGTTGCACACGCAGCGGCACGCCGGAGGCCGTCCGGGCACCGTTGAGCAACTCCGGGCCGAATTTGTGGAAATAGGCAGGCGTCAGCAACTGGTCGTTGACCCGAATGAACTCGGTCACGCACCAGTCAATACCACCCACGCGGGTCAGCACATCGCGCAGGATGTCGTCGACCAACCCCTCCATGGGCGCCAAAGCAATTTGCATGAAAAACACACTCGAGGAAAAACGTGCGGCAGTTTACTGGATTACGCGAGAAGCTGCAGATCCTGTGGGAGCGAGCCTGCTCGCGAAAGCACACTGTCAGATACATTGATGTTGGATTTGCCGCCGCCTTCGCGAGCAGGCTCGCTCCCACATTAGATTTTTGCTGATTCCAAAGCATGCAACGCCGGGCCATAGCCTTCGATGAACTCCGTCGGCATGCGCTTTGGTTTGCCGGTGGACAGCTCGATGCAGACGAACGTGGTTTGCGCGCGCAGCAACGTTGCATTGTCGCTGGGGCGGATCAGCTGGAAGTGCCGGGTCATTTTCAGGCGCTGATCCCAATCGACGATCCAGGTCGCCAATTGCAGCTCATCGCCTTCGTAGGCCGCTGCCAGGTAATCGATCTCGTGGCGCACCACCGCCATCGCCCGGTCCAGCCGCCGGTATTCGACCAGATCCAGGCCAAGGCGTTGGGAGTGGCGCCAGGCGCAGCGCTCGAGCCAGGTCACGTAGACCGCGTTGTTCGCGTGTCCCAGCCCGTCAATGTCTTCGGCGTCCACTTGCAGATCAATGATAAATGGCGTTTCCCGATCCCAGCCCATGCCCCACTCCCGGTCAGATGATTTCGACCGGGGCAGTGTAACGGAAGCTCAAGCGGATTGGCGTGATTGCAGACTGCGTCCGGCCAGCAGTGATAACACGCCATCAATCACTCGGGGGTCGGCCAATACGCGCTGATGACCACCCTCCTTCAAGCGCAGCAGGCGACTGTCGAACCACGCTTCGTGGATCAATTCCGACTCACTGACCTGGACGAAGTCATCATCTTCGGCGTGAACGATCAGGCCGGGCATATCGAGTTGATAGTGCGCGACATCCAGCATCGCGGCGCGCATGCCGACATCATTCTCCACCTGACGAATGAACGCCGAACGAGCCTTCGGCGGCAGCCCGACATAACGGGCGAAACCACGCAGTACGCCGAGAATCCGCGCCGGGGCGGCGATGCTCACCAGGGTTTCAGTGCGCAAACCCAACTGGACCGCGAGCATGGCACTGGCGCCACCCATGGAGTGGCCGATGACCGCTTGCAGCGGCGGAAGTTCGGAAGCGGCTTCAAGCATGGCGCGAGCAAACAGCACAACATTCGCCTCCCTGCCCGGTGAGCGGCCGTGGGCCGGACCATCCAGGGCGACGACCGAGTAACCGGCATCGACCAGCGCGGTGATGAGGCTGGCAAACTGCGTCGGCCGACCTTCCCAGCCGTGCATCAGCAGCACGGCCGGCCCCTGCCCCCAACGCAGCGCCGACAGGCCAAACCGCAGGGTAATGCGCTCGGATCGCGCCAACAGCGGCAGCTCCCAGTCACGGGGTGGCAGATCCCGCGGAGTCATGAAGGCCAGTCGCATCTTGCTAGCGACCAGTTTCGGGGCAAACCAGCCCAAGGTGCCATTAACGCCACGAACCCACTTTAACGCGCTCATCGCATTCTCCTCAGGCCGCAGCCTTCAGGGTCAACGCACTGCCGATTTGGCGGCGCGCAGTAATCGATCGGACAACTCGCCCGGCCCCAGCGCCCGCGCCAGAGCCAGCCCACCCACCATCAAGGCCATATCGGCCAGGGCTTTTTCGGTTTCTTCAGGACTGGCCGCCAACTGCGCGACCATCAATTCCACATGCTCATTCAGGGCGACACGAAACGCTTCCGGCAGCCGCCCCAGTTCGCCGACCGATGCCGGGATCGGACAGGCCGATTCAGAGGAATCACGGTGCTTGCGCGACAGATAGAACGCAGCCACCAGCGCTCGGCGCTCTTCACCGGTCAACTGCGCGTCCATGTCGGCAATCAGGTCGCGGCGGTGACCGAGCAATTGCTTGAACGCCTCGAGCATCATCGCGTCCTTGCTTTCGAAGTGGGCGTAGAAGCCGCCGACCGTCAGGCCCGCCGCCCCCATCACTTCGCCCACGCTTGGCTCGGCCGGACCGCGCTGAATCAGCGCTGCGCTGGCAGCCTTGAGGATGCGCTCGCGGGTTTGAGCTTTTTTATCGTTCATCGTTGCCTCCGAATATTACGATTGAAATATTATTCTCATAATAAATTTTAGCAAGTCATGGGCGTGACCGCTGGTCTGAAGAACAGTTTTTTTGGAAATGGAGGAATTTGGCCAAACGCCAGACAAACAAAAGGGCCATTCAATAATTGAATGACCCTTATAAATCCCGCAGAGCGGGTAATCGTGGCGTCCCCTAGGGGACTCGAACCCCTGTTACCGCCGTGAAAGGGCGGTGTCCTAGGCCACTAGACGAAGGGGACACAAACCCTTCTATACAACTGATCAGTGCTGAGAGCTGATCGATTCAAGGCCGGTGTGGCCAGACCTTGAACTGTAAAATTGGTGGAGCTAAGCGGGATCGAACCGCTGACCTCCTGCATGCCATGCAGGCGCTCTCCCAGCTGAGCTATAGCCCCGGATTTTTCGCCTCGCGGCGGAGCGACATCTTGCAACATCGCTTCTGTAAAACTGGCGTCCCCTAGGGGACTCGAACCCCTGTTACCGCCGTGAAAGGGCGGTGTCCTAGGCCACTAGACGAAGGGGACGCAAACCCTTCTATACAACTGATCAACGCTGAGTGTTGATCGCTTCAAGGCCGGTGTGGCCAGGCCTTGAAGTGTAAATTGGTGGAGCTAGACGGGATCGAACCGTCGACCTCTTGCATGCCATGCAAGCGCTCTCCCAGCTGAGCTATAGCCCCTCATCGTTGATGTCATCGCTGAGGACGGGGCGAATCTTAAGGGCGTATCGAAAGCCTGTCAAACTTATTTTTGAAATTTTTCAAAATTTTTTGTCGGCATAACAACCACTTACCGCCCTCCCCCCGGAAATTCGGGAGGTTTTCCCTGTAGGAGCTGCCGAAGGCTGCGATCTTTTGACGTTGGCTTTTGGAAGCAAGATCAAAAGATCGCAGCCTGCGGCAGCTCCTACAGGGAATCAAAAGCAGTTAGGCGATTGCGCCCAACAGCTTTTCCCACTCTTTGTTTTCTTTCTTCGACACACCGCCCAGCAGGTCGATGGCCTGGCGCAGACGGAACCGGGTCAGGTCCGGCCCGAGGATTTCCATCGCATCGAGCACCGACACCGAGCTCGCCTGGCCGGTGATCGCGGCAAACATCAGCGGCATGGCATCACGCAGCTTCAACTCCAGGGATTCGACTACGGCCTGGATCGTCGCGGTGATGCTGTCCTTCTCCCACTGACGCAGGCTTTCGAGCTTCCACAGGATCAACTGCATCAACTGACGGACCTGATCACCCGACAGTTTCTTGGATTCGAACAGCTTGGCGTCCGGATTCACGCCACCGGCAAAGAAGAACCCGGCCAGCGGTGCCACCTGGCTGAAGGTTTCGACCCGGCCCTGTACGTGCGGCGCGATCTTCATCATGTATTCGGAATTGAATGCCCACTTCTGCACGCGCGCGGCGAACTCTTCCACCGGCAGGTCACGCAGCCATTGGCCGTTGAGCCAGGACAGCTTCTCGATGTCGAAGATCGGCCCGCCGAGGGACACACGCTTCAGATCAAAGTTGTCGACCATTTCCTGCAACGAGAACTTCTCGCGCTCGTCCGGCATCGACCAGCCCATGCGACCCAGGTAGTTGAGCATCGCTTCCGGCATGAAGCCCATGCGCTCGTAGAACGTCACCGAGGTCGGGTTCTTGCGCTTGGACAGCTTGCTCTTGTCCGGGTTACGCAGCAGCGGCATGTAGCACAGCTCCGGTTGTTCCCAGCCGAAGTACTCGTAAAGCAGGATCAGCTTCGGTGCCGATGGCAGCCACTCTTCGCCGCGCAATACATGGGTGATGCCCATCAGGTGATCGTCGACCACGTTGGCCAGGAAGTACGTCGGCAGGCCGTCGGTCTTCATCAGGACTTGCATGTCCATGCGGTCCCACGGGATCTCGACGTCGCCACGCAGCATGTCCGGCACCACGCAGACGCCTTCGCTCGGCACCTTCATGCGGATCACATGGGGTTCGCCAGCGGCCAGGCGACGGGCGACTTCTTCTTTGGACAGCAGCAGCGCGCGGCCGTCGTAACGCGGGGTTTCCCCGCGAGCCATCTGCTCGGCGCGCATCTGGTCCAGCTCTTCGGCGGTGCAGAAGCACGGGAAGGCATGCCCCATGTCGACCAGTTGCTGGCAATACTTCTGATAAATATCGCCGCGCTCGCTTTGCCGATACGGACCGTGCGGGCCACCGACGTCCGGGCCTTCGCTCCAGTCGATCCCCAGCCAGCGCAAGGCGTCGAAAATCTGCTGCTCGGACTCACGGGTCGAACGCAATTGGTCGGTGTCTTCGATCCGCAGGATGAACTCACCGCCATGCTGCTTGGCAAAGCAGTAGTTGAACAAGGCGATGTAGGCGGTACCTACGTGGGGATCCCCGGTAGGCGATGGCGCGATGCGAGTGCGGACGGTGGTCATGGCATGTCTCGAAAAGAAAAAAAAGCGAAGTTCAAACTAGGCGCGAATGGTAACAGGCGACACCCGCCCGGCTCCAGCGAACAGGGCATTTAAGCCAAGGTTGCGTCTGTAACGCCCCTATGACGCGGTGAATGGCCGAATATCCGCCGATGGCATTTACCACTTATCGGCTGTATGCCAGATTTGCCTGCTGATAACTTCCCTTACAATTTCTCGACTACAGTTTGCCTCATGCCTGCCCAACTCAAGCGTCGCCTCTTTACATTCCTGCTGATGGTCCTGCTGATTGCCGGGGGCCTGTTTGCCCATTGGTTCTTCAAGGGGCGCTTTTATGAAAGCACCGACAACGCTTATGTCCAGGGCGAGATCACCCGTGTGTCGAGCCAGCTGGGCGCGCGCATCGATCAGGTGCTGGTGCAGGACAACCAGCATGTCGAGAAAGGCCAGCTGCTGATCAAACTCGAAGGCGACGACTTCCGCCTCGCTGTCGACCGCGCCAATGCCGCCCTGGCCACCCGCCAGGCCGAACGCCTGCAAGCCCAGAGCAAGCTGACCCAGCAGGCCAGCCTGATTGCCGCCAGCGAAGCGCAAGTCGCGTCCAGCCAGGCCAGCCTGGGCCGCTCGCAGATCGACCTGACCCGCGCCGAGACCTTGCGCAAACCCGGTTATGTCTCGGAAGAGCGGGTGACCACCCTCTCCGCCGAATCCCACATTGCCCGCTCGCAAGTGGCCAAGGCCCAGGCCGATGCGCAAAGTCAGCGCCAGCAAGTCAACGCGCTGACCGCCGAGATCAAACGCCTGGACGCGCAGATCGCCAACGCAAAAACCGACCTGGCCCAGGCCGAACTGAACCTGACCCGCAGCGAAATCCACGCCCCCATCAGCGGCCTGATCGGCCAGCGTGCCGCCCGCGAAGGCCAATACGTGCAGGCCGGCGCTTACCTGCTGTCGATCGTGCCGGACGAAGACATCTGGATTCAGGCCAACTTCAAGGAAACCCAGATCGGCCACATGCAGCCCGGCCAGAAAGCCGAACTGACCTTCGACGCCTACAGCGACACGCCGATCGAAGCCCGCGTCGACAGCCTGTTCGCCGCCTCGGGCGCGCAGTTCAGCCTGTTGCCGCCGGACAATGCCACGGGCAACTTCACCAAAGTCGTGCAACGGATTCCGGTAAAACTGACCTTCGCCGCCGACAACCCATTGCGCGGCAAGATTCGTCCGGGCATGTCGGTGACCGCCAAGGTGAACATCAAGGATGCCCCTGCAGACGTCACCCCCAAAGTGAGCAGCAAAGACGCCGCCGACGATGGCCGGTGATCAACTGATCCGCCCGGTCGGCGAGCCGACCCGGCGGGACTGGATCGCGGTGATGAGCGTGATGCTCGGCGCCTTCATGGCGGTGCTGGACATCCAGATCACCAATTCCTCGCTCAAGGATATCCAGGGCGCGCTGTCGGCGACCCTGGAGGAAGGCTCGTGGATTTCCACCTCCTACCTGGTGGCGGAGATCATCATGATCCCGCTCACGGCCTGGCTCGTGCAGTTGTTGTCGGCGCGACGCCTGGCGGTATGGGTGTCCCTCGGGTTTCTCGCGGCTTCCCTGCTCTGCTCCATGGCCTGGAGCCTGGAGAGCATGATCGTGTTCCGCGCCCTGCAGGGGTTTACCGGCGGCGCGCTGATTCCGCTGGCGTTCACCCTGACCCTGATCAAGCTCCCGGAACACCACCGCGCCAAAGGCATGGCCATGTTCGCGATGACCGCCACCTTCGCGCCCTCCATCGGCCCGACCCTCGGCGGCTGGCTGACGGAGAACTGGGGCTGGGAATACATCTTCTACATCAACATCCCGCCCGGCCTGATCATGATCGCCGGCCTGATGTACGGCCTGGAGAAGAAAGAAGCACACTGGGAATTGCTGAAAAGCACCGACTACGCCGGGATTCTCACCCTCGGCGTCGGGCTCGGTTGTCTGCAGGTATTCCTGGAGGAAGGCCATCGCAAGGACTGGCTGGAATCCAGCCTGATCGTGACCCTGGGCAGCATCGCGCTGGTCAGCCTGATCACCTTCGTCATCGTGCAGTTTTCCAAACCCAATCCGTTGATCAACCTCGGCATCCTCGGCAACCGCAATTTCGGCTTGTCCAGTATTTCCAGCGTCGGCATGGGGGTTGGGCTGTACGGCTCGATCTACCTGCTGCCGCTGTACCTGGCGCAAATCCAGAACTACAACGCTCTGCAGATTGGCGAAGTGATCATGTGGATGGGTGTGCCGCAGCTGTTTCTGATCCCGCTGGTGCCCAAACTGATGAAGTTCGTCTCGCCGAAATGGCTGTGCACATTGGGCTTCGGGCTATTCGGGTTGGCGAGCTTCTCTTCGGGCGTGCTGAACCCGGACTTTGCCGGACCGCAGTTCAATCAGATCCAGATCATCCGCGCCCTGGGCCAGCCGCTGATCATGGTCACCATTTCGCTGATCGCGACGTCCTACATCCTGCCCCAGGATGCAGGGTCGGCCTCGAGTCTGTTCAACATCCTGCGCAACCTCGGCGGGGCCATCGGCATCGCCCTGCTCGCCACGCTGCTGGATGCGCGGACCAAGGTTTATTTTGATTACCTGCGTGAATCCATCGTGCCGAGCAATCCGCAGGTGGCCGAGCGCATTGCCTCGCTGACCGACCGGTTGGGCAGTGAAACGGCGGCATTGGGCAAACTCAGCGAGATCGCGCATCAGCAGGCATCGATCATGGCCTACAACGATGCGTTTCATTTTGTCGGGATTGCGCTGGGGATCAGCATGCTGGCGGTGTTGCTGACCCGGAAATTGCCGGCGGGGTTGAAGGCTGGAGAAGCGCACTAGTTAAGTATTGTGGCGCAAAGACCGGCCCCTTCGCGAGCAAGCCCGCTCCCACATTGGACCGCGCCCGTCAGGACAACCCGATCAACTGTGGGAGCGGGCTTGCTCGCGAAGAGGCCCGCACACTCAGCGCAAATCTCAAACAGTGATCAACCGCTCGCGCAACTTGCCAATCTCATCGCGCATCTGCGCCGCAGCTTCAAACTCCAGATCACGCGCCAACGCATACATCTTCTCTTCCAGGGCCTTGATGCGCTTGGCGATCTCTCCCGGAGAGCGCAATTCGGCTTCGTACCTGGCGTTTTCCTCGGCGGCCTTGGCCATGCCTTTGCGCTTCTTGCTGCGCGAACCGGGCACTGTGGCGCCTTCCATGATGTCGGCGACATCCTTGAACACGCCTTTGGGCGTGATGCCATTGGCCAGGTTAAAGGCAATCTGCTTGTCGCGACGACGCTCGGTTTCGCCGATCGCCCGCTCCATGGAGCCCGTGATGCGGTCGGCATACAGAATCGCCCGGCCATTGAGGTTACGTGCCGCCCGGCCGATGGTCTGGATCAGCGAGCGCTCGGAACGCAGGAAGCCTTCCTTGTCGGCATCGAGGATCGCCACCAGCGACACTTCCGGCATGTCCAGGCCTTCGCGCAACAGGTTGATGCCCACCAGCACATCGAAGGTGCCCAGGCGCAAGTCGCGGATGATTTCGACCCGTTCCACGGTGTCGATATCCGAGTGCAGGTAGCGCACGCGCACGCCGTGGTCGGCCAGATAGTCGGTCAAGTCTTCGGCCATGCGCTTGGTCAGCGTCGTGACCAGCACCCGCTCTTCCAGAGCGACACGCTTGGTGATTTCCGACAGCAAGTCGTCGACCTGGGTCAGTGCCGGGCGGATCTCTATTTGCGGGTCCACCAGCCCGGTCGGGCGCACCACCATGTCAATCACGCGCCCGGCGTGCTCGGCTTCATAGTTGCCCGGCGTCGCCGAGACGAAAATCGTCTGCGGGCTGATGCTTTCCCACTCATCGAAACGCATCGGCCGGTTGTCCAGGGCCGAGGGCAGGCGGAAACCGTATTCGACCAGGGTTTCCTTGCGCGAGCGGTCGCCCTTGTACATGGCGCCCACCTGCGGAACGCTGACGTGGGATTCGTCGATCACCAGCAAGGCATCGGCCGGCAGGTAATCGTAAAGGGTTGGTGGCGCCGCGCCAGCTTCGCGACCGGACAGATAGCGCGAGTAGTTTTCGATGCCGTTGCAGTAACCCAGTTCGAGGATCATCTCCAGATCGAAACGGGTGCGCTGCTCCAGGCGCTGGGCTTCCACCAGCTTGTTGTTGGAGCGCAGGTATTCCAGGCGTTCCTGCAACTCGACCTTGATGCCTTCGACCGCGCCCATCAGGGTTTCCCGGGGCGTGACGTAGTGGCTCTTCGGGTAGAAAGTGAACCGCGGCAGCTTGCGGATCACTTCGCCGGTCAATGGATCGAAGGCCGACAGGCTTTCCACCTCATCGTCGAAGAGTTCGATGCGGATCGCTTCGAAATCCGATTCCGCCGGATGGATATCGATCACGTCGCCGCGCACACGGAAGGTCGCACGGGCGAATTCCATGTCGTTGCGGGTGTACTGCAAGTCGGCCAGGCGGCGCAGCAACTCACGCTGGTCGAGCTTGTCGCCGCGATCCACGTGCAACACCATCTTCAGATAGGTTTCCGGGCTGCCCAGACCGTAGATGCACGACACCGTGGTGACGATGATCGCGTCCTTGCGCTCGAGCAATGCCTTGGTCGCCGACAGCCGCATCTGCTCGATGTGGTCGTTGATCGAGGCATCTTTCTCGATGAAGGTGTCCGAGGACGGCACGTAGGCTTCGGGTTGGTAGTAGTCGTAGTAAGAAACGAAATACTCCACCGCGTTGTTCGGGAAAAACGCCTTGAACTCGCCGTACAACTGCGCCGCCAGGGTCTTGTTCGGCGCCAGCACCAGCGTCGGGCGCTGCACCTGGGCGATCACGTTGGCGATGCTGAAGGTCTTGCCCGAGCCGGTCACACCGAGCAGCGTCTGGTGCGCCAGCCCGGCCTCGATGCCCTCGACCATCAGGCGGATGGCTTCCGGCTGATCGCCGGCGGGCTCGAAACGGGTGACTAGCTGGAATTCAGACATGAAATACCTCTGGTTCACTCTTGCCGGTCAAACCGGCACGAACGAGAAAGACCGCAAACGACCGATGTCGCCCGAGGAAAAAACTGGATTGTGCTCAATGTGGAGCCGATTGCCAGCGCTTTCAAGGTAAACGTCCTGCATCACGCAAAACCTTTGCCGAGACCAATCGACTGGCGGTCGATAAATAATCGGAAAAACTTGCCTTAAAAGGTCAATCGCCTGTCGCCAGCCATCGCCGATGGCCTCTATACTAGCTCCCCGTTTGTGCACCGCTCTAGTGCATTCGGCTGGAGCGCGACACGTCCCTCCACTCTCCATTCAGAGCCGCCGCAATAATGAGCCTGTTCTCCGCTGTCGAAATGGCACCACGCGATCCAATCCTGGGCCTCAACGAAGCATTCAACGCCGATACCCGTACCAACAAGGTCAACCTGGGGGTCGGTGTTTACTGCAACGAGGAGGGGCGAATTCCACTCCTGCGCGCCGTTGTCGAAGCCGAAACGATTCGCGCCGCTCAACACGTTTCCCGTGGCTACCTGCCAATCGACGGCATTGCCGCCTACGACCAGGCCGTGCAAAAGCTGCTGTTCGGCAATGATTCGCCACTGCTCGCCGCTGGCCGCGTCATCACCACCCAGGCCGTTGGCGGTACTGGCGCTCTGAAAATCGGTGCCGACTTCCTCAAGCAACTGCTGCCGAACGCCGTCGTGGCGATCAGCGACCCGAGCTGGGAAAACCACCGCGCCCTGTTCGAAACCGCCGGTTTCCCGGTGCAGAACTACCGCTACTACGACGCCGCGACCCACGACGTGAACCGTACCGGCATGCTGGAAGACCTGAACGCGCTGCCGAACGGCTCGATCATTGTGCTGCACGCCTGCTGCCACAACCCGACCGGCGTGGACCTGAGCCCGGCCGACTGGAAAAACGTCCTGGAAGTCGTCAAAGCCAAAGGCCACGTGCCGTTCCTCGACATGGCGTATCAAGGCTTCGGCGATGGCATCGACGAAGACGCCGCTGCCGTGCGCCTGTTCGCCGAGTCGGGCCTGACCTTCTTCGCTTCCAGCTCGTTCTCCAAATCGTTCTCGCTGTATGGCGAGCGCGTCGGTGCCCTGTCGATCGTCAGCGAATCGAAAGAAGAAAGCGCGCGCGTGCTGTCGCAAGTCAAACGCGTGATCCGCACCAACTACTCCAACCCGCCGACCCACGGTGCCAGCGTTGTCGCTGCCGTGCTGAACAGCCCGGAACTGCGCGCCCAGTGGGAAGCCGAACTGGCCGAAATGCGCCTGCGCATTCGTGGCATGCGCACCCAGATGGTCGACCTGCTGGCAAAAAAAGCGCCTCAGCGCGATTTCAGCTTCGTCGGTCGTCAGTGCGGCATGTTCTCCTACTCCGGCTTGAGCGTTGAGCAAGTTCATCGCCTGCGCAACGAGTTCGGCATCTACGCCCTGGACACCGGCCGCATCTGCGTGGCCGCGCTGAACCAGAGCAACATCGAGGTGGTGACGGACGCGATTGTCCAGGTCATCTGATGACACCTTGAAATGAAAAACGGGAAGCCTGTGGCTTCCCGTTTTTTATGGACCATCGATATTCCCCTAGACTGAATCAGATCAACGTGTGGGAGCGGGCTTGCTCGCGAAAGGGCCAGCAGCTCCAACACCGATGTCTCAGTCAGATCGCATTCGCGAGCAAGCCCGCTCCCACAGGTTTGCGTACACCTGAATGACCTACGAGATCCCACATGAAAAACGATGACCTGCGCGCCGACCGCGATGACCTGGATGACCTGGATCGCTTCACCCCCCGCGCCCCGGCCAAACGCGGCAACAACCTGGTAATGCAAGTCGCAGCGGGTGTATTCCTCGGCGGCCTGGCCCTGTGGCTGGTGCAATTGGGTGCCACAGCGCTCTACGCCAAACTGATGGTTGCCACCATTACCTTCGGCGGTTAAGCCAGTTCGGTCGCACGCTGGCTGGCAGCGTCGTCGTAGGCGACATACAGCGATTCGGCGACCTGACTCTTGATCGCCTTGGTGCTTTCCAGCCCCAGGACAAAACCTTCGGCCTTGCCACCTGCGCGGTTCAATGCTTCAGCGGTGCCGGCCTGAGTGATGGCGTCGAACAACTTTTCGGCATGGGGGCCGACGCCCTTGGGCAGGCTGATCTGAGAGATGCTCATGGGCGCACCCCGTGATGTCGAGGCGGGAGGTTCAAATGATTCATGGCGCGTACCTTTTCGGCGAATGGCCGGCAGCGCGTGTCACCACTTCCGGGCGACCATGGTAGACCTCCGGGGCGATCCTGGTAACCGCCAATCGGCGCTAAACCACCGCCCGTCCCGATAATTCGCCCCAATTGTTATTCGATGCTTGACTTCTCTTTTTGAATCAGTAAGATACGCGCCATTCCGCGATAGCTCAGTTGGTAGAGCAAGTGACTGTTAATCACTGGGTCCCTGGTTCGAGTCCAGGTCGTGGAGCCAGACAGCAACACCGAAAAGCCCCTGAATCGAAAGATCCAGGGGCTTTTTTGTGGCCGATATAAATATCAAAAGATCGCAGCCTGCGGCAGCTCCTACAAAGGCTGCGATCTTTTGATCCATAAAAAAAGCCGATCTGTCCATTCAACAGATCGGCCCTTTTTTCAGTCGCTGCGAACGTCAGACATGCTCACTGCTTTTCGCATGCACCGCGTGTGGCTCGCCATGCCCGTGGTCCACCTCAACCACCGGAATCTCCTTGCCGTCGCAATCGTGCAGCTTGCCGTCACTGAAGTAGTCCCCTTCGCGCAACGCCGCCAGATCCTGATAACGCAGCACCCGCTCGGTACCGGCCGCAAACACCGATTGCTGATCGGAGTTACCGGCAGTGAGGTGGTTGAAGGTCAGGTTCAGCACGATGGCCATGATCGCCGACGAGCTGATGCCCGAATGGAAAATGGTCGCAAACCAGCTTGGGAAGTGGTCGTAGAAGCTCGGTGCCGCGATCGGGATCATGCCGAAGCCAATCGAGGTGGCAACGATGATCAGGTTGACGTTGTTGCGGTAGTCGACCTTGGACAAGGTCCGAATACCACTGGCCGCGACGGTGCCGAACAGCACGATGCCGGCACCACCCAGTACCGAGGTCGGCACGGCGGCGATAACCCGGCCCATGAAGGGCAGCAGGCCGAGGAGCACCAGGAAGAGACCGCCAGTGGCCACCACATAGCGGCTCTTGATACCGGTGACCGCCACCAGCCCGACGTTCTGGGCAAAGGCGCTCTGGGTGAAGGATCCGAAGATCGGCGCGAACATGCTCGACAGCATGTCGGCGCGCAGGCCATTGCCCAGGCGCTTGGAGTCAACCTTGGTGCCGATGATCTCACCGACCGCCAGAATGTCAGCCGAGGTCTCCACCAGCGTCACCATCACCACGATGCACATCGACAGGATCGCAGCGAAGTGGAAGGTTGGCATGCCGAAGTGGAACGGCGTCGGGAAGCCGAACATCGGGCCCTGGGTCACTGACGAGAAATCCGCCATGCCGAGGAACACCGCGATCACTGTACCGACGACCATGGCCAGCAGGATCGACAGGCGGGAGATGGTCGCACTGCCGATTTTGCTCAGCAGCAGCACCAGCACCAGCGTCACCGCCGCCAGACCGATATTCGCCATGCTGCCGAAATCCGCTGCGTGGCTGTTGCCGCCCATGGCCCAGCGCGCGGCTACCGGCATCAGCGTCAGGCCGATGGTGGTAATCACGATGCCGGTCACCAGCGGCGGGAAGAACTTGGTAATACGCGAGAACACAGGGGTTATCAGCAATCCGATCAGGGACGCCGCTATCACCGCCCCCAACACCGACTGGAACCCGCCCTCCCCGCCACTGCTGACAATCGCCACCATGGTCGCGACGCCGGAGAAGGATACGCCCTGCACCAGCGGCAACTGACAACCAAAAAACGGTAGACCCAGGGTTTGCAGCAGCGTTGCCAGCCCCCCCGCAAACAATGAAGCAGCAATCAACAAACCGATGTCCGCTGGCGAGAGCCCGGCCGCCTGGCCGATGATCAATGGCACAGCGACGATACCGCCATACATGGTCAGAACATGTTGCAGGCCATAAGCCATATTCGCGCCGATCCCTAGGTTTTCGTCCTCGGGCCGTTGGTGTGAAACATGGGGCGTTTTCATGGTAGGGGGTTCCCTGGTTTTTGTTATGCGCACACTGTATGCAAGACATAGGACAAATGTCTATAGAGTTGTATACAACTTGTCAGTCACAAAATGGATACTTGTCCATTCCCGCCTGATAGCCACCCTCCTGACCCCGCCAAAAACCTTGAAATACATCCCTCGCTGCCTCCCCCCGAGTGCTGACTAGTCTTTCGAATTCCTGGCGACCATCGGTATGACCCGCCTCTTTTTTATACATATAAAGTATGCATAATGAAGCCATTCGAGATTCAGTTCCACAGGGCAAAGAACGCAGCCAACAAACTCAAGCACCAAGGCATCAGCCTTGCCGAGACTGAAGCGGTATTCCATGACGAACGAGCGCTGACCATCGAGGACAACCACCACGATGAACAACGCTGGATCACCCTGGGGCTGGATGCCAAAGGCCGTTTGCTGGTCGTCGCGTACACCTACCGCGATCCGAATTTCGTTCGAATCATTTCCGCGCGCATCGCCACCAAAAGCGAGCGCCGTCAGTATCTGGAGACATGACCGATGAAAGACGAATACGACTTCAGTGACGCCAGGCGCGGGGCCGTGGCGCCCGCCAAAGGCAAGACCCGCATTACCATCATGCTCGATGACGCCGTCATCGAAGCGGCCCGCGCACTGGCAGAACACGAGGGGTATGGCTACCAGACGGCGATCAACAATACGTTGCGCCGGGCCCTGCTCAACGAAGGCAAGACGGCAAAACTGAAACAAACCCTCACGCCTGCCGAACTCAAGGGCCTGGAGCAGAAACTGGCGGAGGCCTTGCGCGAAATCCAACGGGTGATGGCGCCGGGTGTTCGGCCCTGAAGCGCAAAGGGCCGATCAATCCGCCCCGCCCTTTGTGATGTCTGCGATCAGCCCGCTATTGCGGCGCTGCGATCAATCCCTCCAGCGTCTTCACCAATTGCGCCTGCTTCGGTACGCGGATGCCGAACTCGCTGCCCAGCAGGCCAATCAGTTCCTGCGCATCCGTCACCTCCCGCCGCTCGCTGTCATGGCCGATCCGGTGAAGGGCGAAGCTGCCGTTGTTGAGCGTACGGCGCCAGCCCTCCCCGGTGCGCGCCACCATCAACTGCCTGGCGAAAGTCGACTCGGGGTGGGTCGAGACGTACCAGTTGCCCACAGCAAAATCGATATCTTCCTGGCGTTGCAGGTCGAAGATGTACATCGCTCGCCATTCACCGGCCACATTGGCGCGCAGGGTAAAACCGTCGACGTGCAGGTCGATGCGATACGGCTCGTGCGGGGTGAGTTGTTCGGCGCGGGAATCGAGCAGCAGTGGCGCGGTCGGCACCATGCCGCCGAAGCCGACGTCGGTGATGTAGCGTACGTCGTCAATGATGACCAGGCTCAGGCGATGGGTCCGGGCCGTCCAGGCGCCCTCCGGTTGCCCCATCACCACCCGACCGCTGATGGCGCGGGCGTCGAAACCCAACTCCTGAAGCAAGGCCAGAAACAGCTTGTTGAGCTCGTAGCAGTAACCGCCACGCCCCGCGTGCAAGACCTTCTGCTCGATGGACGGCAGGTCGATCAGCACCGGTTCGCCGGACAACGTGGTGAGATTTTCAAACGGGAAAACGCCGGTATGGCGCAATTGCAGCTGGCGCAAGGTTTCCAGCGTCGGTGCCGGGGGTGCATCGAACCCCAGGCGTTGCAGATACAAAGCACGGTCAGTCAGGCGTGGCTCGCTCATCGTTCAATCCTTTTGCACGCAAGCGGCGGATTGCTCCGCCAATGGTCGCTATGTATACGGGATCGGGTACGGCCACCGACAATTGATTTAGCCAATCGCTCGTCAGGAAAAACTCAACGCCGCTTGCGCGAACCCAATTGAATCCAGGTCGGCGCATGGTCGCTGGCGTGGGGCTCATTGCGCACCCAGGCATCTACCCCGGCGTCTTGCAGATACGGACTCAAGGCCGGGTTGAGCAGCAAATGATCAATGCGCAGGCCGGAGTTTTTCTGCCAGTGCTGGCGGAAGTAATCCCAGAATGTGTAGAGCCGATCCTGCGGATGCAAGTGCCGCAATGAATCGGTCCAGCCCTGCTCCAGCAAGCGCTGGTAGCACTCGCGACTCTGCGGTTGCAGCAAGGCGTCCTTGAGCCATGAGCGCGGGTTATAGATGTCCAGGTCGGTGGGCACCACGTTGTAGTCGCCCGCCAGCACCACCGGATGCTCACTGCCTTGAAGTGTCTGCGCATGACGGATAAGCCGTTCGAACCACGCCAGCTTGTACTCGAATTTCGGCCCCGGCTGTGGGTTGCCGTTGGGTAGGTACAGGCAACCCACCAGAACCCCGTGGACCGCGGCTTCCAGATAACGACTGTGCTTGTCGCTGTCATCGCCGGGCAACCCGCGCCGGCTCTCCAGCGGCTGCGCATCCCGCGCCAGGATCGCCACGCCGTTCCATGACGCCTGACCCTGCCAGATAGCGCCGTAGCCGAGCGCTTCAAGCTCGGCAGCCGGGAATGCGCTGTCCACTGCCTTCAACTCCTGCAAGCAGGCGATGTCCGGTTTTTCCCGTTCAAGCCAGGCCAACAGGTTGGGCAGCCGGGCGCGCAGGCCATTGACGTTGAACGTGGCGATCCGCAGCTTCTTCATGAATGGACACTCCTGAGGGCGAGGTGCCTGACGTGTGACACCAGTACGTTTCGCAGGTTGCGTCAGCGGCTCCGGAGGCGGCAGAACCTTGAGCACAAGCTGGTCGATTTGAAGGGTGTCCGCAATTTCCCGTCCGGCACAGATCAAATGCGGGAGCGAGCATCCTCGCGAATGCGCAGTGTCAGCCAACATCAATGCTGAATGGGCCGACGTCTTCGCGAGCAAGCCCGCTCCCACAAGATTCTCGCTTGGCCATGGATCGGTGGCCCACCAGGGCCCCGCGCCACTCGTCAAGCGGATCGGCACCTACCACGTGCCCTGTCACACTGAAATCAGGCAATGACTCATCCTGGAGGCGAACATGATGAACATAAAAATGACTTCGCTCCTCCTGACCGCGTGGTTGACGGCTACGTCCGTGGCCACCTTTGCGGCGTCCGGCGAGGGGCCTGGCGCGTCCGGTACGGCACCCGGCGCAACCCGCAGTTCAACCATGCCGCCAGACAGCAACAGGCCCAGCGATCCCTCGGGTAACAACGGGCGCGCAAAGAGCCCCGGCTCGTCAATTGGCAGCACCGGCGTCAATGGTCCGGGCAGTGGCGCGGGCGGAGGCACCGGTGCACCCGGTGGCGGAACCGGCGGTGCGGGCGGCGGGACGGGTAGCTGGACAGGCAAAGGCAACCAGTGACATGCCGCCATTGGCTAATGCCAGTCAGTTAAGCGTTTGATCACCGCAAACCTTGTGGGAGCGAGCTTGCTCACGATGACGGCTGGACAGTTAAACAAGGGGTGCCTGACAGTCTGCCATCGCGAGCAAGCTCGCTCCCACAATGTCCGGGGCTTAACTGATCGGCATTAGCCGCCATTGGCCGCTTTTTGTCAGCTCATACCTACATCGGCTTGATCGCCGGCGGGTTCCATTGGCCATTCAACACCTCGGCTTTCGGGCCGTACAAGCGCATGGTCAGATTGAATGAGCCTTTGGGCGCCGGCAGCCAGTTGGCCTCCAGATCCTTGCCGGGGCTTTCGTTCTGGAAATAGAGGTCCAGTGAGCCATCGGCGTTGTGCTTGAACGGCATCCAGCTGCTGACTGCAAAACGGTTGAGTGAGTTGCCGACCTGGAAACCTTGCGGGTCATACAGGGTGATCGACCAGAAAGCGTTAACCGGTGGTGTCTCGCCCTTGCTGAAATGCAACACGTATTTGTTCGCGCCATCGAGTGGCTTGCCGTTGCTGTCGCCGATATTCAATGGATAAATCGCGTCCTCGGGCAGGTTGGCGCCGAGCCCCACCTGCGTAACGATGGCACGCTTGAGGTAATAGTTGCCGTAGACGCCCATGGTGTCGGTGTTCATCGACCAGCCATTGACCTCCCGTGCCAGGGTCGGCACTTTCCAGGCCATCAAGGCCTGCGCATCCTGGGGCACCCTTTGCAGCACGGCCTGGATTTGCGGGTCCAGCGCGTCCATGCTGAACGACTTGCCGACTTCGATTCCAAGGCGCTTGATCTGCGCCAGCATTGGCTGGTCGGTGCTGTGCGGCGGGTTCACCTTCAGCAACTCGGCAGCGTAAGTGAAGTAATCGGCAGCCGACATGGAGTCGACCTGAATCTTCGGTGGCGTTTTCATGTCCACCGCAGGGTCGACTTTCACGGTGACGGCTTCAGGTTCCTTACCTAAGCGCGACAACGGCGTCACCGTGTAGCCGGCCTGGATCTTGTGCACCGCCGCGTAATCCTCTGCACCGTCAGTCTTGGTCCTGCCGATGACCCAGACAAAGGGCGTTGGCGCCGGCAGATGGCTCATCCCGGCAGGCACCGCGCCCGTCCAGCCCGGTGGCGTCACGAGGAATTGTCCGGCCTCGGTGCCCGTGGTGCGCCAGCCCGGCGATGCGAACACGTCGCTCCACATATCGAGCATTGGCAGCAGGTAGAAGCGTCCATCGGTATTCGGCGCGGCGATCACCAGCGGCTCCTTGCTCAAGTCCAGCCAGGCAATCGAATACAAGGTGTCGAAGTTTGAGCGCACCACCCCTTTGAAATCGGCTGGTGGGTACTGCGGCACACTGACAAACATGTTCATCGGCCCCTTGCCGAATTCCTTGCCCGGCTCAATGTTGGTGAATTGCTTGCGGGTGACGTCCATGCTCAGCAGCGGGTAAAAATAGATGTAGGCATCCACGCCGATGGCATGCGCTTCTTCGGCGGTGATTTTCGGTTGCGCTTGGCTGACCAGCGGAAAAATGGCAGCGGCTGCGACGGTCAGAGCAACGGCTGTCAACGTTTGAAGTAGCAACATGTTGGCGATCGTCCTTACGTGGGGGAGCCTGCCGGGTTCGACAGCGCTAACGGAACTCTAGACGATCAATTCTGACGGACCCGGAAGACGGACCACCGGCAGCAAAAGCACTTCAACGGTCGGAGCGCATCAACGCCTCGCCAGCCCCGGCCATCGACAACGTAGCCACGCGGTTCCGTCCCGAATGCTTGGCCTGATACAACGCCGCATCCGCCCGCTCGACAAACACGTCCATGCTGTCCCGGCCCGCGGGCACGAACGAATAGCAACCCAGGCTGACCGTCACGTAGCCATTGGGCGAGCAGGTGTGAGTGATGTTCTTGTCGATGACACTGCGACGAATCTGCTCGGCAATCGTCATGGCGCCATGGATGTCGGTGTCGGGCAGCAGCACCGCAAACTCTTCACCGCCGTAACGCACCGCCAGATCGGCCTTGCGGTGGCAGCAACTCTTCAGCGCACGCGCCACTTCGGCCAGGCAGTGATCCCCCACCACGTGGCCGTAGGTATCGTTGTAGCGCTTGAAGTAATCGATATCGAGCATGATCAGGCTCAAGGGGCTTGCCTGCCGGGCACCGCGCCCGAACTCGACGTCCATCGCCCGCTCGAACAACCGGCGGTTGGCCAGGCCGGTCAGGCTGTCATGCGTGGCGATCAGCTCCAGGGCTTGCTGGGCCCTGCGCAAATCCGACTCGACCCGCTCGCCAACACGCACCTGATGCACGAACACCCACCCGAACAGCCCCACGCCCAGCAGCACCAGGGCAACGATGAGGCTGGAGCGGAACGCCGTGTCGTACCAGTCCGCGAGAATGGTCTGCGTGGACGACGCCGCGGCGACCACCAGCGGATACGCCTCCAGCTGGCGGTAAGCGTACAGGCGTGTCACGCCATCGATGATGGACGTGAACATCGCACTGCCAGAGTTGGCCAGTGGCAGGAACTTCTGGAAAATCTCGCCCTGGGCCAGCGACACGCCGATCTGCGCTTCTACAAAAGGTCGACGCGCCAACAAGGTGCCATCGGTCAGGCCGAGAAACATCGAGCCGTTGTCGTCGAGGCTGAAGCTTTTGAAGAACTGGTCGAAGTACGACATCTTGATGCCGGCCAGCAATACGCCCTGGAAATGCCCGTTCCTGTCGTTGACCCGTTTGGAAATCGGGATGATCCACTCGCCGTTTTCCCGGCTGCGGATGGCCGGGCCGATATGCGCCACCGACGATACGTTCTGCTGGTGATACTTGAAGTACTCGCGATCCGCGACCCCGGCCCCCCGGGGCAGGTTTTCAAACGAGGTCACTACCCACTGGCCCTTCTGGTCGAACAACAGGATGCCGTGCAATTGATCCAGTGCCAGCACCCGCCGGGCAAAGGTCTGCTGCAAGCGGGGTCGCATGTCCTGGCCGAAACCGTCGACCTGAATCCAGTCCACCAGGCTGGTCAGCACCAGGTCAGCCTTCATGAAGGTGTCTTCGGCTTGCTGCGCCATGGCCCGCGTCAGGTTCGAAGACGCCACTTGCGCCAGGCTCAGGTCATGGCGACGGGACTGTTCCAGTTGCAGGTAGAGCAAACCGCACAGGCACAGACACACCGTGGCAATGAACAACACCGCGGCCTTGCGCAGCGGTATGCGTTTCAGTGCAACGCCAGGGGCGTGGTCCGGGTTGTTAAAGCGCGTGGGCAAACGTTCATCCTGTCGGGGGCAAGCCTGGGCAACGGCCCAAAACCCTCAGTTTTTGTGGGCCGTAGTTTACGGGGTTATCCACGACAAAGGGGCAACCACTTGCCCGGTGGCGCCTCAAGCATGACTCAGGGCAGTACTGCCTGCGCCTCAACGAGCTACGATTAGACTGACCTCCATACAGGGAATCGACATGAGCAAGGCAGACGAGCTCGCTGCAAAATTGAAACAGACAGGGCTGACCAGCGCGGATCAGGCGATCGATGGCTGGCCGGGGCAGGTCTACGAACTGTATCAACGGATAGAGCACTGGCTGCTGCCCTTGACCGAAGCAGGCCTGGCCCTGCGGCGCAACGCCACCCATGTGTTCGAAAGTCATGCCAATGGTGACGCTTACGATTACGCCATCGACCAGTTGGTGATCGCCGGCAACGGGCACAGCATGACCTTTGACCCGGTTGCACGCTTCACCGCCGATGGCGAGGGACGCGTCGAGATTCACTCCCCGGGCAACGAGTTCGCCCTGTTGCGCACCGTGGACGAACACGGCGAAACACACTGGTGGCTACAAACGATCGAGCAAGCCACGGCACAGCTGGATGCGGTGGCGCTGACAGAAAGCGATCTGCTTGTGGTGGTGCAACAAGGATTGGCGCTTTAGGAAGGTTGCCAAAGGGCTGGGGAAACTGTAGGAGCCAGCCTGCTGGCGATGGACTCAAGCGCGCCGCGTTCATCCGGTTCACCCGCGTTATCGTTAACGTCCATCGCTGGCAAGCCAGCTCCCACAAGGGGCCATGCCCACGCTGAAACTGTAGGAGCCAGCTTGCTGGCGCTCCTACAGGGGACCGTGCCCGCGCTCCAAACCAGTGGAAACCCCAAAAAATGGCGCTCCCGAGGCATCTTTTCAATCTTTGGTTACTGTTGGCCCTGCCCCGTCACCACCAGCGGGATCTCTGCCCGACGCAAGTCCAGGGGAGGCAATTTCGTCGGCTGGCTCAAGCCCTGCAACACCCGGGTGTCGTAATCATAAATGTCCGGCTTGAACGTCACCCGCCCGTCAGTGCTCAGGTCCACGGTCCAATAGGCCAGCAGCACCGGCACCTTCACCGGCAGCTGGATATTCTCGGTCCTGCCATTGGCCAACTGCTTTTGAATCCCGGCACTGTTCCAGCGCACCGGGTCGTTGAACAACAACTCGACCAGTTGCAGCGGGTTTTCCACGCGGATGCAGCCCGAGCTGGTGGCCCGGACCGTCTTGGCAAACAGCTCGCGGTGCGGCGTGTCATGCAGGTAGATCGCGTAGTCGTTGGGGAAGCGGATCACCACCTGCCCCAATGAACTGTCGGGGCCGGCATCCTGACGCAGGTGGATGCCTCGCGGGTTGCTCCAGTCAACGTCCGACGGATCGAGCACATTGCCTTCGCGATCAAGCACACGAATCCGGTTGGCCGCCAGATAGCCGGGATCGTTCTGGACTTTCGGAATCACGTCCTGCTTGAGGATGGTCGGCGGCACGGTCCAGGTCGGGTTGAACGTGATGTAGGTGATTTCGGCCTGGAACACCGGCGTACTGCGCACCGGCTTGCCGACTTGCACCCGCGAACGCCAGATCGGCAGACCGTCGCGGTACATCGCCACCTTGTAGCCGGCGATATCGACGATCACGAACGTGCCCTGAAGCTTGTACAGCAGCCAGCGGGCGCGCTCCATGTTGACCCGCACCTGATCGATCCGCGCCTCGACCGGCACGTTCAGCGCCGCCAGCGTCGCCGCCCCCGCCACGCCATCGGCCCCCAGGTATTGCTCGGTCTGATACTTCTTCACCGCGGCAATGACCTTGTCGTCGTAACCGGTTTTTTTGGCCAGGTGCGGGTCCAGGTACCCGCCCGCCACCAGGCGCGCACGCAATTGTCCGACTGCCACCCCATCCATGCCGGACTTGAGCGATTGGCCTTCGGTGACTTTCGGCCAGCCACCCGCATCACGCACCTGGCGCAACCGGGCCAGGCCTTCGCGCAAATTGCGGTAAATCTCTTCCTGGGGAGGCGCCTCGGCGAATGCACGTGCCACGTCATGGGCATCGAGAGCGGCGAACAGGTTGTCCATGTCCTCGCGGGCACCGCCGCCGGCAGGATCGAAATTCCAGTGAATGTCCAGCCGCGACGGATCGACCTTGCCCCGGCGCAGTTGCAGCAGCGCGGTGATGAAGGTGCGGGTGGCCGCCATGTCGAACATCGCCCGCTGCGCCGTGGACGGCATGGCGGCCATCAGCGATTCATGGGCCTGGGCCAGTTCGGTGATACGGAAATCCGTCGGGGTCAGGCCGTCGATCCGGGTGTCTTCGAGGCTCTTGAGCAACTGCACCACATTACGATCATCCGTCCACGCGGCGCGATAGTTGCGATGCATATAGAAATCCAGCACCACCCGGCTGACGTCCACACGCTGATGGCGCCTTGACGTGAGCAATGGTGGAAACGCCGAGCGCAGCGGTTCCAGCGTTGCCTGAATCGCCTGGCCAACCGCATCGTCGGGCGCCGCGGCATCAATTGTGCTACTCGCTGCAGATACCGACTCAATCGGCGAAGTTTGCGCAAATGCTGCACCGCTGATCAGAAAGCCCATAAAAAACATGCGGCTTATGACGAATGACCTTGTTAATTGCACCATGGATAATCCTTAATCCCCTGATTCAACGGCGCCAGCTTTGCGCTCGCTGCTAGACTCGAAATTATCATGATGAGACCCGACTATGGCGCTAAACCGCTTTGGCCTTTTATTTGCCATTTTACTGACGTGCCTTTCAGTAACGTCAGCCTACGCCGATTCGCTTGAAAACGCGCTGGTCAAAGCAGCACCAGGCGCCGACGCCAAAGTGATCGCCCTGGCCGTTCGCGCCACCCAATGCAGCCGTGCCCAAGGCGTCGCCCCAGCCCAAAGACTGGCGGTGATCGATTATTCCCTGCCTTCGACTGAACAACGCCTGTGGGTCTTCGACCTTAAACGGCGCAAGTTGCTGTTTCACGAACTGGTCGCCCATGGCCGCAACAGCGGCGAAAACATGGCGACGCTGTTCTCCAACCAGAATGAAAGCCACGCCACCAGCCTCGGTCTGTTCCGCACCCAGCAAAGCTATCTCGGCCAGAACGGATACTCGCTGCGCATGGAAGGCCTGGAGCCCGGTTTCAACGACAACGCCTTTGACCGGGCCATCGTCATTCACGGCGCACCCTACGTCAGCCCGGTGCTGGCCCGCGCCAATGGCCGCATCGGCCGCAGTCTGGGTTGCCCGGCCGTCAGACCGGCGATTGCCCATCGGCTGATTGATTCGATGAAGGACGGCCAGTTGTTGTTTTCCTACTACCCGGACCAGCGCTGGTTGAAGTCGTCCTCCTACATCAACTGCGGCGGCGACACCGTGGCCTCAAGGGAAAAATCCACTTCAAGCCAGAAAGCGACGTCCAACCTGTCAAAACTGTAATCTTCGCCTCAGCCTGCTGAAAGGCACCGCCCGCTAGCCTCGTCGACAAGTTCAACAGGCTGACGGGCGGAACACACGGCATGCACTCCCACACTTCAAGACGCACCTTCGTCAAAGGCCTGGCCATCGGCGGGCTCTTCGGCGGCCTCGGGTTATGGCGCACGCCGGTCTGGGCGATCAGCAGTCCCGGCGAACCGCAAGTGTTGGCCGGCAATGATTTCGACCTGTTCATCGGCGAATCCCCGGTCAACTTCACCGGCACCCCGCGCACTGCACTGACCATCAACGGTGGCATTCCCGGCCCGCTGCTGCGCTGGCGTGAAGGCGATACGGTGACGCTGCGGGTGCGCAACCGACTCAAGGACAGCACCTCCATTCACTGGCACGGCATCTTGCTGCCGGCCAACATGGACGGCGTACCAGGCCTGAGTTTCAAGGGCATCGAGCCGGGCGGTGTGTACGTCTACCAGTTCACCGTGCGGCAGAACGGCACCTACTGGTATCACAGCCATTCGGGGCTGCAGGAACAATCCGGCGTCTACGGCCCGCTGGTGATCGACGCCAAGGACCCGGAGCCGTTCCAGTACGACCGCGACTACGTGGTGATGCTCAGCGACTGGACCGACGAAGACCCGGTCGACCTGATGAAGACGCTGAAAAAACAGTCCGATTACTACAACTTCAACAAGCGCACCGTGGGCGACTTCATCCACGACGTCAGCGAAAAAGGCTGGGGGCCGACCGTCGCCGATCGCAAAATGTGGGCCGAAATGAAGATGAACCCCACCGACCTCGCGGACGTCGGCGGCGCCACTTACACCTACCTGTTGAACGGCCAGGCGCCGGACATGAACTGGACCGGGGTGTTCCGCCCAGGGGAAAAGCTGCGGCTGCGCTTCATCAACGGCTCGGCCATGAGTTACTTCGACGTGCGCATCCCCGGCCTGAAAATGACCGTGGTCGCCGCTGATGGCCTGCACGTCAAACCGGTGAGCGTCGACGAGTTTCGCATTGCCGTGGCGGAAACCTTCGACGTTATCGTTGAACCGACCGAGGCGGCCTACACCCTGTTCGCCCAGGCGATGGATCGCACCGGCTACGCACGCGGCACCCTGGCGGTGCAGGCGGGACTGGTAGCGCCGCTGCCACCACTGGACCCACGCCCCCTGGTGACCATGGATGACATGGGCATGGCCGGCATGGACCACGGCAGCATGGCAGGCATGGATCATAGCAACATGGCCATGGGCGACATGCCCGGCATGCAGTCCCACCCTGCCTCGGAAACCGACAACCCGCTGGTGGACATGCAAGCCATGTCCACTGCACCGAAACTCGACGACCCCGGCATGGGCCTGCGCAACAACGGGCGCCGCGTGCTCACCTACTCCGACCTGCGCAGCACCTTCGAAGACCCGGACGGTCGCGAGCCTGGCCGCACCCTCGAGCTGCACCTGACCGGACACATGGAAAAATTCGCCTGGTCGTTCAACGGTGTGAAGTTCTCTGATGCAGAGCCCCTGCGCCTCAAGTACGGCGAGCGGCTGCGGATCGTGCTGGTCAACGACACGATGATGATGCACCCCATCCACCTGCACGGCATGTGGAGCGACCTCGAAGACGAGAACGGCCAGTTCATGGTGCGCAAGCACACCATCGACATGCCACCAGGCTCCCGGCGCAGCTATCGAGTCACGGCCGATGCGCTCGGCCGCTGGGCCTATCACTGCCATCTCCTGTACCACATGGAAATGGGCATGTTCCGTGAAGTTCGCGTGGAAGAATGAGGCGCACCCCATGATTCGATTCACCCCGGTTTTTTTTGCATTCATGACTTCGACGGCAATGGCCGCCAGCGACGGCATGCAAGGCATGGATCATAGCCAGATGGACCATGGCCAGATGCAAGGCATGGATCACAGCCAGATGCAGAGCATGGACGAAGGCCAGATGCAGCCCGCCGCCCCCAGCGAAAGCCGTACGCCGATCCCGCTGCTGACCGATGCCGATCGCGCGGCGGTGTATGTCGATCCCGCCGGGCACCATGTGCACGACAACACACTCAATTCGTTTTTCCTCGCCGACAAACTCGAATGGCAGGACGCCGATGACGGCAGCACCCTGGCCTGGGATTTGTCCGGCTGGGTCGGCGGTGACATCGATCGCCTGTGGCTGCGCTCCGAAGGCGAGCGCACCAACGGCGTGACCGAGGATGCGGAAATCCAGGCCCTGTGGGGCCACGCGATTTCCCCGTGGTGGGACGTGGTCAGCGGCGTGCGCCAGGACTTCAAACCCGGCGCCCCGCAAACCTGGGCCGCGTTCGGCGTGCAAGGCATGGCGCTGTACAACTTCGAGGCCCAAGCCACGGCCTTCATCGGCGAAGGCGGCCAGAGCGCCGTGCGGCTGGAGGGCGACTACGACATCCTGCTGACCAACCGGCTGATCCTGCAGCCGACCGTCGAACTCAATGCCTACGGCAAAAACGATCCGCAACGGGGCATCGGCGCGGGGCTGTCCAACACTGAGGCGGGCTTGCGCCTGCGCTACGAAATCCGCCGGGAATTCGCGCCCTACCTCGGCGTGACCTGGAACCGTACCTACGGCAACACCGCCGACTACGCCAACGACGAAGGCGAGGATCGCAGCGAAGCCCGCCTCGTGCTCGGTGTTCGGATGTGGTTCTGAACAGACTCACCCAAAACCAACAACAACCGCTTCGAGCGGTAAAGGACCTTGCATGCGCATCATCAAACCCACCGCCGTCGTTATCGCGTTACTCAGCGGCCTGCTCATGAGCACCCTCGCTCAAGCGCACCCCAAACTGCTCACCTCCACTCCAGTGGAAGGCGCAGAAGGTGCGCCGCCCGACAAGATCGAACTGCACTTCTCCGAAAACCTCGTCACCCAGTTTTCCGGCGCCAAACTGCTGATGACCGAAATGGCCGGCATGGCCCACGCCCCGATGCCGGTCAAGGCCAAGGTCAGCGGCGGCAGCGATCCGAAAACCATGCTCATTACCCCGACAACACCTTTGACTGCCGGTACCTACAAGGTCGAATGGCGCGCGGTGTCGTCGGACACCCACCCGATCACCGGCAACGTCACCTTCAAAGTGAAATGATCGATGAGCGACTCGGCCAACGTCGTTCTGCGGTTTGTGTTGTATGTGGATTTGATGCTGTTGTTTGGCGTGGCGCTGTTCGGGCTCTACAGCTTTAAAGGACAGGAACGACGATCCGGGACGGTGCTGCCCTTTCGCCGATGGCTGACGGGAACTGCCGGGCTCGGTGCACTGTTGTCCATCGCCGGCATGGTGCTGATGGTCCGCGCCATGAGCGGCGAATCAGACATAGCCGAGCTACGCCCTCACCTCGAGATGATGCTGTTCGAGACAGACGTCGGGATGGCCTGGGCCGTGCGGATGATTGCGTTGGGGGTCGCGGGTTCGGCG
Organism: Pseudomonas sp. GM33; assembly: GCF_000282295.1. NCBI lineage: Bacteria > Pseudomonadati > Pseudomonadota > Gammaproteobacteria > Pseudomonadales > Pseudomonadaceae > Pseudomonas > Pseudomonas sp. GM33. Next base: position 10,185 of record NZ_AKJO01000148.1, on the reverse strand, counting down.
GTGATGCTCAACCCACGCGCCCCCGGCCTCAGCCTGGCGATCGCCTCTACGGCCGGCGGCATCGCCCTCGCCAGCCTGGCCTGGAGCGGACATGGAGCCATGGACGAAGGCAGCCGTCGTTACTGGCACTTCACGACGGACATCCTGCACCTGCTGGTGGCGGGCGCCTGGCTCGGCGCGCTGCTGGCGTTTGCGTTGATGGCGCAACCACGGGCCCTGCAAACCGAAGCGCACATACGTTTGCTGGCTCACGCCATCAGGCGATTCGAGCTTGTCGGTGCCCTGGTCGTCGTGATCATCACCGTGACGGGCGTGGTCAACTACCTGTTCATCCTCGGGCCGAGACTCGATGAGGTTTTACTCAGCCACTACGGAATTCTGCTGGCGATCAAAGTGCTGCTGTTTGCCGGGATGCTGGTGTTGGCGGCGCTGAACCGCTTTCATCTTGGGCCCTTGCTGGAGCGATCATTGCGGGAGGGCCAGTATCGCGTGGCAGCCCATGCACTTCGGCGCAGTGTGGTAGCGGAAATGGCCGCGGCGGTTTTGATTGTGGGATTGGTGGCGTGGTTGGGGACGTTGAGCCCGGAAGTGGAATGAGCCATCTTCAGGGGGAAATCTCTGACACTTAAGTACTGATTTAAACTTGGGCCAGCCAGGCCGGGCAATGGCCCAGGCGGTGGCTGGTTGGCACTTTCATCCTCCCGAGTACGAATTTTCTCTAAATTAGCCGTACGTCTCAGCGGACTTGCCAATGAGGAACTCTTGATTCAATGTAATGACCAGTGTCATTACATGAGAACCTGTCCCATGGCATCTATCAACATCCGTATCGATGACGACCTCAAAGCTCGTGCCTATCTCGAACTGGAAAAACTCGGCGTCACGCCTTCCGAACTGATGCGCCAGACCCTGCAATATGTGGCGGAGCGTGGTCAGCTGCCTTTCAAGCCTGTCTTGATGACTGAAGACGATGAGGCTCTATTGGCCACTGTGCGGGAACGGCTTGCATCTCCTCAACGAGTCAGGGTTTCCATAGATGACCTATAGCCTTGAGTTTGATGCCCGTGCATTGAAGGAATGGCAAAAACCTGGCGACACAGTCCGACAGCAGCTCAAGAAGAAGCTGGTGGAGATCCTGAACAGTCCACGCATTGAAGCTAACCGCCTGCATGGTTTTCCCGACTGCTACAAGGTCAAACTACGTAGCAGCGGTTACCGCTTGGTCTATCAAGTGATTGACCAGGAAATTACTGTTTTTGTGGTCGCCGTGGATAAACGGGAACGTGAGCAGGTTTATCGCAAGGCGGCTGGACGTTTGAAGTAATGCTCGATTGAGTAACGCTTCTGACGTAAACCAACCACCTGGCAACGTTCTACCCCTGAGCGGAAAATCAGCCGTAATTTATCAAGGCCGAGTGAGCGCGATACTGAGGCAAGGTTGAAGCCATCTTCAGCGGGCATTGATTTTTCACACCGGTGAAAGTTTCACTACACTCCCCCTTTCAAAACCACTCCAGCACAAAAGCCCGATAACAATGACGAAAATCAAAAGAGCAATGATGCTCGGCGGCTTGCTCGCACTCTCCCTTGGCGCCCAGGCAGAACCTTCGCATCTGGACAGCGTCATGCAACAGGGACAACTGCGCGTCTGCACCACCGGCGACTACAAGCCCTACACGCTCAAGGCCGAGGACGGCGCGTATTCCGGCATCGACATCGCCATGGCCCACGCCCTGGCCGACAGCCTTGGCGTCAAGGTCGAATGGGTGCCCACCACCTGGAAAACCCTGATGCCCGACATGCTCGCCGGCAAGTGCGACATCGCCATGGGCGGCATCTCGGTCACCCTGGAACGGCAGAAAAAAGCCTTCTTCAGCAACATCCTGGATGTCGACGGCAAAATTCCGCTGGTGCGTTGCGAAGACCAGGCGCTGTACCAGACTGTCGAACAGATCAACCAACCCTCGGTTCGCCTGGTCGAACCCGCCGGCGGCACCAACGAAGCGTTCGTTCACGCCCACCTGCCCCAGGCGCAATTGCAACTGCACGACAACGTGAGCATCTTTCTGGAACTGCTGGATAAAAAAGCCGACGTGATGATCACCGACGCATCGGAGGCGCTGTATCAGCAGAAGCTCAAGCCGGGCCTGTGCGCCGTCAACCCGACGCACTACCTGCAATACGGCGAAAAAGCGTACCTGCTGCCCCGTGACGACTTCACCTGGAAGCTGTACGTCGATCAGTGGCTGCATTTGGCCAAGGCGACGGGCAATTATCAGAAGATTCGGCGGCAGTGGCTGGCGGTGCCAAACGCGAAGTAATGCATCGTTTTTTTCGCACAAAAAAGGGCACTCCCGAAGGAGCGCCCTTGTTGATTGTGCAGCGCGTATCAATCGTCGTGCAGCAAACTCGAGCTGTACTCGCCAAAACTATTGCCCAGCGCACTGCCATGGAAACTCATCTTGTTGGCGGTGCTATTGGCGGGCCCCGGGCCAAAGCCGGCCGGCTGCACGGAGTCAGCCGAGTAATCACCATGAGCACTCACACCCGAACAGGCGCTCAACAACAAAGCACCGGCCATCAGCGAGACTTTGACGAGGTTTGCGATCATTTTTTGATTCCTGTGGGTTGAGGCGCGGGGAACATGACATTTGGCGGTCATCCTATGCCTCGTCTGTGCTGGACATCATGAAACTTGGTGTGGGGGACAGCGTTGGTTCAGGAACCGTGCGCACCTGACGATCTCTCACTGGATTGAGGACATTGTCCAACGCCCGATTCACCAACAACTCCCCCACCACCGCCAACTGCTGAATCGACAGCGCCAGACTGCGTGGCGAGCCTTCGAGCTTGCAGGCCAGATCGGTTGTGAGGACATTCAGCGCAGCATCACTTCCACATGATGGGGTGGCAGCTGTGCGCCGGTGTGGAAGACCGGGGATCCAGGAACCCGACGCACCCGAAAGTACCCCGCGCACAGCCGCCATAATTTAACAGCAGACATGAAAAAAGCGCCTTCCTAAATTCAGGTGGCGCCTCTGCGCCCAGATCTTGTGAAGGGCTTCCACACCCTTGTCGCTGAGTTTGCAGCGACGCAAAAAGGCTATCCGGGTGGCTAAGGGAGTGTAATGTGGGCGATGGGGACGTGTGTTGCGGGAAATATCCGGCATTTTCGTGCTGATTTAAACAGACTTGATTGCCGGTATTCGGACTCCTGAGCCCCGTCATCCCAATCCTGATAAACTCCCCCACCTCCCAGCCTCACCGATTCCAGATTCCCAATGTCCGCAGCCAACGCCACACCCGCCCCGCTCTCCCGCCGTTTCTCCGTCGCGCCCATGATGGACTGGACAGACCGCCACTGCCGCTACTTCTTGCGCCTGCTGTCGAAAAACGCCCTGCTCTACACCGAAATGGTCACCACCGGAGCCTTGCTCAACGGCGATCACGAGCGTTTCCTGCGCCACAACGAGGCCGAGCATCCGCTGGCCCTGCAGCTTGGCGGCAGTGTGCCGCTGGACCTGGCGGCGTGTGCGCGCATGGCGCAGGAGCATGGTTACGACGAGGTGAACCTGAATGTCGGCTGCCCGAGCGATCGGGTGCAGAACAATATGATCGGTGCGTGCCTGATGGGGCATCCGCAGTTGGTGGCCGATTGTGTGAAGGCGATGCGTGATGCGGTGTCGATTCCGGTGACGGTCAAGCACCGTATCGGGATCAATGGCCGGGACAGTTACGAAGAGTTGTGTGATTTCGTCGGCACGGTGCGGGATGCCGGGTGCACCAGTTTTACCGTGCACGCCCGGATTGCGATTCTGGAGGGCCTGTCGCCGAAAGAGAACCGCGACATCCCGCCCCTGCGCTACGACGTGGCGGCGCGGTTGAAGGCGGATTTTCCGGAGCTGGAGATCATTCTCAACGGCGGCATCAAGTCGCTGGAGGCCTGCCACGAGCATTTGCAGACCTTCGACGGTGTGATGCTGGGCCGCGAGGCGTATCACAACCCGTATGTGATGGCCGAGGTGGATCAACAGCTGTTTGGCAGCACGGCACCGGTGATCAGTCGCGCCGAGGCGCTGGCGCAGCTGCGGCCCTATATTGCGGCGCATATCGATGCCGGTGGTTCGATGCACCACATCACCCGACATGTGCTGGGCCTGGGCACCGGGTTTCCGGGGGCGCGCAAGTTCCGGCAGTTGTTGTCGGTGGACATTCACAAGGCGAAAGACCCGTTGGCGCTGCTGGATCAGGCGGCGGCGTTGCTCGAAGGGCGTTAACGGTCGGTCTCGTTGAACCTGTGGGGCGTTTCGGCATCGTATTCATCGATACCACGCCCCGCCTTTCAAACAATTGTTTTCAGGTTGTTGCCGCAGGGGCCGTCTATACACGTACACGCCCTTGAGTGGCTGTCAGCGCTCGGGTAATGTCATCAGACCCATAGGACAGAGCACGCTCATGACTTCCAAGCTGGAACAACTCAAACAAATGACCACCGTGGTTGCCGACACCGGCGACTTCGAAGCGATCGCTCGCGTTAAACCGGTGGACGCCACCACCAACCCTTCCCTGCTGCTCAAGGCCGCGGCCATTCCTGCGTATGCCGAGCTGCTGAACGCCAGCGTCAACGACTGCAAGGGGGATGTGGGCCTGGCCAGCGACCGTTTTGGCGTGGCCGTGGGTCAGGAAATCCTGAAAGTGATCCCGGGCCGCATTTCCACCGAAGTGGATGCGCGCCTGTCGTTCGATACCGATGCCATGTTGAAACGCGCCCATCGCCTGATCGAGCTGTACGACAAGGCCGGGATTGGCCGCGACCGCGTACTGATCAAGATCGCCTCCACCTGGGAAGGCATCCGCGCCGCCGAGATCCTGGAAAAGGAAGGCATCCAGACCAACCTGACCCTGCTGTTCTCCTTCGCCCAGGCCGCCGCCTGTGCCGATGCCGGGGTGTTCCTGATTTCGCCGTTCGTGGGCCGTATCTACGACTGGTACAAGAAAGCCAACGGCAATGACTACACCGGCGCGGATGATCCGGGCGTGCAGTCGGTGACGCGCATCTACAACTACTACAAGGCCAATGACTACAAGACCGTGGTCATGGGGGCGAGCTTCCGCAATCTGGGCCAGATCGAGCAACTGGCCGGCTGCGACCGCCTGACCATCAGCCCGGACCTGATCGACAAGCTGGCAGCGGATACCGGCAAACTGGAGCGCAAACTGGCGCCTGGCCACGCCGGCGAAGCGCGCCTGAGCCTCAACGAGTCGCAGTTCCGCTGGTTGTCCAACGAAGATGCGATGGCGACCGAGAAACTGGCTGAAGGTATTCGTCAGTTCGCGCGGGATCAGGAGAAGCTTGAGGCGCTGTTGCAGGCCAAGCTGTGATCTGAACGGGTGTCATGCAAAAAGGGCGAACCCTCACGGGTTCGCCCTTTTTTGTCAGCAATCTCGTACTCACGGGGATTGTGGGTCGAAACCGAATCGTGCGCTCAGTGCAAAACCAATGTGGGATCGCCGCACCGCCGCTCCCACAGTGGATTGTGGTGAATGGCGAATCTGTGTTTAGCCAGACAAGAGCGCATCACCTCAAGGGATCAGTGGCGTTCGAGCGCATTCACCAGGTCATGGAAGGCTTCACGATTGGTGTCGTTCAGGCCCATGAGGATCTTGTGCGCTTCGAGCACCTTGATCCGCACCACTTCTTCGGACTGATCCTGGTCTGGCAGGTCGTCCAGGCATTCCGGGCAGGGCACCGGCTTGTCGACGATGTTGAAGACCTGTTCGAAGCCCATGGACTGCAACAGCCGCGTGATGTCTTCGTGGGTGGTGACGACGGTCGGCAGCAGTCCGACTTTCTGCCGCGACAGGATCGACAGCTTGGCCAGCAGGCCAAGCGTGGTGCTGTCGATGCTGCGGGTTTCGGTCAGATCGATCACGATCGCGTTGAAATTCAACGCGCTGAAGATCCGCTCAATAGTCGCATCCAACGCCGAACACAGGGTCAGGCGAACTTCACCGACGAACTTCAGGACGAAGGTGCCGTCCTGCTCGGCGAACTGGATTCTACCGGTACTCATCAAAGATTCCTGCTCAACACCAACAGGGCGATATCATCCGGCATCTCCCCTAGCGTGGCCAATCCAAAAACCTGCCGCAGCCCATCCAGGGTGCCGCCCGCCGCCTTGACCCTTTGGGGCAACGCCGCTTCTTTTTCTTTGAGTGTGGGTTCTGGCAAAAGGTCCAGAATGCCATCAGACATCAGCGTCAGGCTGAACGTCGGTGGCAATTCCAGCACGTGGTCTTCATAGGTGGCCTCGTTGAAGAGGCCCACCGGCAGGCCACGCCCTTCCAGATAACGAACACTGTCTGGCGTGTACAACACTGGCAACGGCAAATGACCGCCGATGCTATAGGTCAACAAACCGGTCTCCTCGTCGATGACTCCACCGACCATTGTGACGTGTTTACCCAGCTTACAACTGATCAGGCCCCGGTTGATATGACCAAGAACCTCTGAAGGCTTGAATTCCGGCAAGGTGCCGCTGCGCTTGGATTCGAACAGCAAGCGCGTGGTCATGAACTTCAACAGCACGGTGACGAAGGCTGAAGAGGCGCCATGCCCGGAAACGTCCGCCAGGTAAAACGCTACCCGACGCTCGTCGACGCGAAAGTAGTCGACGAAATCACCCGACAGGTACAGCGACGGGATGATCTGGTGAGCAAATTTGAACTCGTTAATGGTCCACGGGCTGACCGGCAGCATGTTCATCTGCACCTGGCGACCGGCATTCTGGTCTTCCTGGAGCAGGTTCAGGCTGGCTTCGAGTTCGCGGTTGGCCTTCTCCAGCTTCTCGCGGTAGCGCTGGTTCTCCAGCAGCAGGCGCGCGCGATCCAGGGCCCGGCGCACAGAGTGCTCGAGCACGGCCAGATCTTCGAGAGGCTTGATCAGGTAGTCCGCCGCGCCCAGGCGCAGGGCCTCGACCGCGTCGTTCATCACGCCGGCACCCGACACCACGATCACCGGTGTTTGCGGCGACAGCTCGGTTACCTGGCGGATGAGTTCGAGTCCGCCCATCTGCGGCATGCGCAGATCGCAGATGACCAAGTCGGGCTTGTCTTGCTCGAATACCTGAAGACCCTGCTGGCCATTGCTGGCCTGCAAGACGCTGAAACCACTGTCTTCCAAATAGGCGGCGAGGCTCGCGCGCACTACTTCGTCATCATCGATTATCAGCAGCGTGGCACTGGTTTTTGGCATGTGGGCAAACGGCGCCAGAATTAGGTTGGCGTAGCAGGCGGGGATTATGACCCGGCACTCACTACTGGATTCGCTTTCTAGCCTCTCTGTCGCACCGCTTTCGGGCATTTGCCCTACACACGTGTACACCAGAGGTGCCCTTCTAAGGCGCAGACGGTACTCCCATCCGCGGGGCGTTTCAAGCTCACGCCGATGGTCGCTTGACGTCTTTGTTTGTCAAATCACCGAGAGTTATAAGAACAGTCAAATCCGTAACCCAATGGAAGGTTCGAACACACGAGTCAAACGGGTCTGGACTACAGTGAAAAGCGCGATTTCATCCCCGTGCGAATCTTCAAACACAAAAAAGGCGGCCTTGATGGCCGCCTTTTCGGTTTACCGGTCGAAATCAGAAATCGTCTTCGACCTTACCGTCTTTCACCTTGAATTCCCGGTTCTGCAGGTACGCATTACGGATGAAGGTGTACTTGTCGCCCGTGATCAGCTTTTCGCTCGACAGCAGGTTGGCACGCGTATCGATGATGTCCAGGGCGTAGAAGGAGTTACGCACAGGAACGTCGTCTACGTAGCGATAGGCGCCCGTGTAGCTGTCGACATACTTGGACGGTGCATCACGCAAGGTGCTTGGACCCAGCAGAGGCAGCATCAGATAAGGGCCGCTGCCGACACCCCAGTAACCCAGCGTCTGGCCGAAATCTTCATCATTGCGCTGCAAGCCCATTTTGGTGCCGACATCGATCACGCCCAGCAAGCCGAAGGTGGTGTTGAAAATGATGCGTGCGGTATCAACGCCTGCGGCACGAGGCTTGGCCTGCAGGATATCGTTGGCGAGGTTGCGCACATCGCCGATGTTGCGGAAGAAGTTGTGAACGCCGTCCTCGACAAACTGCGGAGTTATGTACTGGTAGCCCTGGGCCAGGGGCTTCAGCGCGTAGGTATCGATCACGTCGTTGAACTTGTAGATCGGGCGGTTGACGCTTTCCCAAGGATCATCTTCCGAGGCTGCCTGGGCAACGAACGGAACCAGCATCACACTGGCGCATACACAAATCCTGGCTAGACGATTGCTCCAGCGCATAGAAAAAAACTCCTTGGTTTGTACCGGCTCGGGCGCATGGCCCGGGCAATAAGTGGGCAAGTATAAGACGTAAACGCCGTTTAAGGCACTTTGCACTCATCCCGCGCCGGAGGAATCGTGCCAAATGTGAGCGATTCACATCCATGTCACTCAACTGTCACCGTCGCCGACTAGCATTCAGACTATTTCAGGGACGTCCATATGCCGCTCGCCGAAGCCTTGCCCCAAACCGCACCCCGCCTGACCGCCGTACTGTTCGGCCTCAGTGGCTGCCTGGTGGATTTCGGCGCACACACGCAGCGCCACGGTAGCCACTCGGCCGAGCACGCAGAGTCCACACCCGGCGCACTGGACAGCCTGCTCAGCTTGCAACGTCAGCAAATCCCCTGTGCCTGGCTCGATGAACTGCCCCCGAACCTCAGCCAGACCCTGGCGGCTGCGCTGCCGGAATGGATCAAACCATCGCAACATTCGGCAACAATTTGCCCATGGCCCGCCCCGGATGCCTGCTGGCAAGCCCTGATGACCCTGAACGTCGACCGACTCGACGGCTGTGTACTGGTGAGTGGAGAGCCTCGCCTACTGCAAGCGGGGCTTAATGCCGGGCTGTGGACCATCGGCCTGGCGTCCTGCGGTTCGCTGTGCGGGTTGACGCCCCGGCAATGGCAAGCGTTGACCCAGCAGGAGCGCGACATCAAACGCGGCAAGGCCACGATGCAACTGTTCGGCCTGGGCGTGCATTCGGTGATCGATCACCTCGGTGAACTCGACACCTGCCTGGCAGACATCCAGTTGCGCCGGATCAAAGGCGAAAAGCCCTGATCGAGATCATGCAGGTTAGACAGGAGTGGATTAATCTAAAGGTCAGCCATAGACCTTTGGCGGACCGCTGCGGTCTATGCCAGTGCCAATCGAGAGAAGGAAGAACGCCATGCCTGCCCGCGAACTGCAAGAACAGCTCAATGCCCTGCGCGAGCAATTGGAACAGAATCCTCCACTGTCCGAAGCTGAACGCGAAGATCTGCACGCGCTGATGCAACAGATCGAACTTGAGCTTGAGCTAGAAACCAAGACCAAAGATTCCAGTATCGCCGACAACGTCAACCTCGCCGTCGAACGCTTCGAACTCGAACACCCGACCCTTGCCGGGACCCTGCGCAACATCGGGCAGGCCTTGGTCAATATGGGAATCTGAGCCCCTCCTGATGCAAAAAACCCCGCTGGCGATGGCGGGGTTTTTTCGTTTCTGCGCCTGGCAATACAGCCCCTTGTGGGAGCGAGCCTGCTCGCGAATGCGGTGTGTCAGTCATCATTGATGTTGAATGTCATAACGCTTTCGCGAGCAGGCTCGCTCCCACAGGGTTACGTTACTGGCGGACCAGGCGATGGTTCGGCAGTTGCACCGCTTCAGTGCTGCGATACGGGTTGATGTCCAGCCCGCCACGACGCACATAACGCGCATACACAGTCAGTTTCTCCGGTTTCAGCAACCGCTGCAGGTCAAGGAAGATCCGCTCCACGCACTGCTCATGGAAGTCCGAATGCTGACGGAAGCTGACGATGTACTCGAGCAGGCTCGCGTGATCCAGCGCCGCACCACGGTACTCCACCGCCACGCTGCCCCAGTCCGGCTGGCTGGTGACCGGGCAGTTGGACTTGAGCAAATGGCTGTGCACGCTCTCCTCGACAATGCGTGAATCATCGCAACGCAGCAGTTCCGGCCGTGGATGCTCGTAGTTGCTGACGCTGATATCCAGTTCATCGATGCACACGCCCGGCAAGGCCACGACGCCTTCGCGCTCGACATCCTTGAGACTGCGAATGCGCACCCCCACCGGCTTGCCGGCAGCCG